>JAFGHA010000035.1 GCA_016930275.1 Chitinispirillaceae bacterium | reverse complement strand
GCCCTTCAGAAACGAAGAAAAGGCATAATAGAGGATAAATTGGAATATATTATGCCCTGGCAGGGCGAAAAAAGTGGATAGTAAAAAGGGGGCAGCTTAGATCCAGTTGTGGTCAATAAGTCTGCGATTCAGATAAAAAGCGAAAGGAGATATAAACATGCCCATGGATAAAGACAGTATTGCCCGCATACTCAACGATAAGGGAGCAACACATCCATGCCATCGTTGCGGATCTGTTCAATTCGCAGTGGCAGACGGGTACTCCGCATTGACAATGCAAGATGACTTCAAGAAAGGCCTAGTTCTTGGAGGAAAAGCCATGCCTGTGGCAGTAGTTATTTGCAAGCAGTGCGGTGCTGTTACAACGCATGCCCTCGCTGCTCTCGGAATAAATCCGAAGGATGAGTTATGAGTGACTCCATATCCCCTCAGAAAAACGTCGCCAGCTTCTCGACCAAAGACAAGAATCCCTTTGTTGATCAATATCGCAGCAACGTTAAGTCTGATTTGATTGAGATAACTGAAGACAAGATTGAGAACATTCTTATTAAACATCTCCACAAGATGGGTGTAAGAATAGCTTGGATAGCTCCGCTATCATTGTTCGTTTCGCTGCTTATCGTAAACACGACCGCAACGTTCTCGGATTCTCTGGGCTTAGAAATGGCCGAGTGGCAAGCGATATTCAAGATTGGTTGCGGTGCCGCGCTTGTTTGGCTTGTAGTTGCGGTTGTGCGGATGTTGGTATACTGGAAAGACAGCAGAATCACTACTCTGGTTGCCAGGATAAAGAACGCAGAAGACGAAGAACCAGATGCTTCGCCTGCCGCAGTCGTGAAGGCTCCCTCCCAAGGCAAGCCTACTACGCCTACCGGCGTGGAGAAAGCGGCCAGTCGTATTCTGCCAACCAAAGACCAACCAGTGACTGATGAAGTTCCGGATTTCCTTGTTGGTAGGTGGATGCACAAATACTGGGATGAAGTCAAGAAGAAGAAGATGTTATCTGAGGGGGTCAGGATTGAGAAAAACGGAGATTGCTTCCGCAACGACGAAGCCACACCTTATTTCATTTTAAATAAGTTCAACCCGACGTTTGCTCAGGGAATAATCACCTTCAATAAAGTCTATAAGGGATATGGCGAACTACACGGTCGCGAACGGCTGAAGATATTGGAAAACGGCGACTTCCTCGTTGGCACAGTGAAACACAAAGAAAACGATAAGAGGGAGTACAGACGGCTGTAACAGCAATTTGATTTATTCTGTAGGTTAAATATAATAGTACATCCTTTTCTTCCGCAACGAACTGCAACCAGAGATATCCGTGCAATGAGGCAGCAATTTTTATGGTTCAAGAGAGAGATGGGCATGATGAACGCAGACATACAGCCCACAACTTAGCAAGTGTGCTCCGGGCGGTTGTTCCAACCGTCCTCGGCCTCCGGCAACTGCTTTCAGCAGTTCACACTTGCTCATCCGTTGTTTGCAATATGCCCACTCTATAAATGACGAGAAGAAGTGTATGATATTATTTATTATTTTGCAATGACGACAATGGATACATTATGAAAAATATACAATTTCATTCAATTCAGATGATATTTATTCTTACCGCATGTTCTTTCTGCCAGTTGGATAGTCTTGCATGGAAATCTTCCTATATTGGGCTTTCAAGTTACTTTACTTTACCTATTGATGATTCTGATAATATCGCTGTCGGCCCACAGTTAATATCGGGTGGAATTCATTACAAACCTTATGGAAGTAGATTAACTGTATCGCTTGAAGTTGGAGGCAATATATATGCAACTTATTTTTCAAGAAATCCCCTTATTATAAATTTTAAGGAAACGAGACCTCAAATAAAAAAAAGCAATCCGGCTGCCGGGCCGGGACCCGGCAAGAAGGAAAGAATATTTGTCGTGAACATTTACTCTTAATCCAATTTCAAATAAGAACAAAATTAAATAGAGCAGGCACGCCGCCCCCCTGCCACAAAATAAAATAAAAACTCTCGAAGCGGATGCATCACCCGTTTCCCCCACCCTGAAGATGGTCACCCGTCGATTTCAGGGTATATTTTATCTGAATGGGAAAGAAGGAATCACCTGTCAGTTAAAACAGCATTCGTATCAGATACGCCCACAGACAGATGCCGGCGAAAAGTACCGCCGCGGGGGGAATCATACCTTTGAGACTGGCAATAAGACTTGTTTTAAAATGTTCGTTGGTGACGATCAGGCAGACGTGGACCGGTGAAAGCAGCAGGGCGATATAGCCGCTCCCGTATGCAAGAACCGCAGTGGAAACAACCATTGCGGTCGACGGATGTTCCCCGATCAGCTGCATGACAATAGGCAAACTCGCACCCACAAACCCGACCGCGATTCCGGAAGTAAGAGATGCGACGAAAGGAAGTGCGATAATCAGGAGAAGCGGCGGTATTCCGGCCGCTGCCATTTCCGTACGCAGCTGGGTGATCAAAAAATCTCCTCCGGGTATCTGCGCTTCGATAAAGGCGCCGTATATCCTTATGATCGCCACGATCGCCGCCATTTCAAATGCCTTTTTCGAGACTAAAATTTCAAACCACTTTCTGGTCGATATCGGATGCGCAATCTGCTGTGCAGTGATTGCCCCGACAATCCCGAGTGCCATGGGGAGATATTTGCTGGTATTCTTCATGAAGGGAAATACCATCTGAATGACCACATACACAGCCAATAAAACCCCGATTGGAAACAAAGGCCTTAAAAATGCTTCAAACCTGGTGGCTCCCTTTTTCCCGCCCCGTGCTATTTTTCCAAGAAAAAAAAGGCGTCCCGTCAGTACCGAAAGCACACTCAGCGGAAACATGGCCGCAATGAAAACCGCCGGATCGAGTCCGGTGATATCCATTGCCACGATAGCGCCGGGATACAAGGGCCACCAGTATTCCCAGATGTGTCTGAACCAGTAATTGATCTTTGTTTTCAGTAAATTATCAATCTCCTTACGGTCGTCACAGTCGTCAACCAGAGGAGCGGAAAAGAGCGCTCCCCCCGGCATGGGCAGAAGTCCTATCAGCGCGGGCAATACTGCCATTGCCGTCCGCCTGGAAAACACCCCGGTTACCGCTCCGGTCAGATCCTTCATGACGCCGGTAACCGACAGCTGTGAGCTGAACCAGATAACCAGAAAGATGATACCCAGAAGCATGTAGTTGTCCAGGCTCTCTTTCGAAAGAAAACTTGTTGCAAGCACGCGGGCGAATGAGTGAAACGTATGTCCCGACCAGAAGGCGAGAAGCAGGGTCCCCGCCGCCACCCCGGCCAGCAGTTTGCCGGTCAGACGCTGAACAGCGACGATAATTGCGAGTGATACCAGAATCTTTACCATTACCGGCATGGTTTGCTCCGGTAGAGAAAATAGAAGGTACTCCGTTGTTTTTCAACTCTTGTTACTGCAACCAATCGTTTCGAATCCGCTCAACGCCCGGTTGGCATGGGTGCCCTGAACGTATGAAGATAAGAAGAAAAGGAATGATTAATTGTGCTTATTGTCTTTGATTAATTTTAGATCATGCCAAAGAAGCTTTATAAAAACAGACATTACAACACCCCCGTGCATGCACTTGAACTAACCTTTTCCTGTTACCGACGACTATACATCGTTCTACAACACACCTGTTGTTACATCGCCTCACCAACGGAAATTAGAGTTCCCCTTAAACTTTCTCTCCACCCCTCTCACTCTCCCTCCACGCTTCCCTGCGAGACACGTGTGGGGTGGAACGGTACCTCCGGGCTCAGGCTCAGGAGAAAATCGCTGACTTCCGCTAATTTTCGCTGGTGTTCCTCGATATGGTACTGGATGAAGGTTTTCGTGTTGCCGGCCTGGGATTTTTGTATGGCAAGCAACAGCTCATGTTTCAACGTGTAGACCTCGAAGAGTCTGTTGCAGCAGTCGAGCACTGCCGACGTATCCTTCATTTTATTCTTCATTAAATACTGCAGGTATCGTTTCTTTTCCGAGAATGCGAACGTTTTCATGTCCCTGAACCGGGCGTCATTGTCGTAGATGGTGCTGTTGAGGCAATCGATCCTGGCCTGCAGGCTGTCGATGGTTCTCGCATAGGGATTGTGCTGATCGATCACCACGGTACGGGCGGTGACGTCATCGCCTCCGGAGGGGGTATTCGGCTCGCTCGTCTCTTCGGATAAAAGAATGGTTTTCTTCAGCTCCTCGGCTCGACGTTCCTCTTCGACGTTGTGTTCCGCCTCGGCTTTCTGCGCTTTTTCCATTGTCCGTATCATATCGGCTTCATGGTACCGGGCCATCATGCAGGAATCGGCAATGCGCATGGAATCGGCAACTCGTGTTGAATCGATAATTCTTAACGAGTCGGCGACTCTCAAAGAATCCAGTCTGCGCTGTTTGCTTCTTGAATACCATTTGGCCGAGGCGAATTCCGAGAACGGCCCGGCAAAGAGCACTATGACGATGAAAAAAATTTTCATAACCGTAGTGGTAAAACGAAATATCCGGATTACTTTTTCTTATGAGGTTCTTGACGTAATTATACCACGACCTCGTGATAAATTCAAGCCGGGAAGGAGGGGGAGGGGGGGGATGAGAAACCGTCCTTGTCTTCCTCTCCACCAAACCCTACAAGCGGATTTTGGAGGGGCCATGAAGTAAATGATTACTCCCCCGTGTGGCCACGGCCATCCGATGATTTCACCTGCCGTCTGGCGTTTTAAGCGTTCCGATCCCTCTACTGAATCGATGCAAGCTCGACATTGGCCCGTTTGAAGCGGGGATGGTCGGGGGTGGCCATATAGGTGCGTTTGACCGTGTTCCACGCATTGAGCGCCTGAATACGGGTGTCCGGCGAGGGGTTGATGCGGTGCTGGGCGTTACGGAGGATGGCGGTCTGGTAGAGCGCATCGTTTCTGATATCTGCACGGCTCCGGACGGCGCTTGGTTTCGTCAAAGCGGTCTGAAAAAACTCCAGCGCGAGCTTGTCCTTGCCGGTTCGTTCGTAAAGTTTTCCGCAGAGATAATCGAACTGGGCGTCGTTGAGGCTTTGGCCGTTGGCGATGACGAGCGCGTCGCCTATCTTGCCGCTTGAGAGATAGGCGTCGAAAAGAAGGAGCGTTTTTACCGTCGTTTCCGGATGGCCCGCGGGAACATTCGTCAATGCGAGGACGGCACCGTCGAAATCACCCGCGATCATCGCCTTTTTTCCGACGGCAAGAGCGTCGTCGGAGCCGTATTTCTTTTTCAGCGCCTCGAACGGAGAGAGCGAAGATTCGGTTTTCAGAGCCTGATGCGGGAGTGGTTTTGCAGCGGTGTTTCTGCGCCGTGGTTGCGAGATGTCAGGTTCCGGTCGTGGAGCCGGGGGGGAAGTTCTTCCGGCGATCGCCGTCCCTGCAGGGGGCTGTGTTTGATCGGAAGGACCAAGCGGTTGAAGTCCGGCGTCATTTGTTACCGGGGGCTGTTCAGTAGGTTTTTTATCGTCCGGGATTGGTTTTTCCGGGGTTGCCGCCGCGAATTCCTCTTTTACAGGCTCCTTCGATTCGCCCGTCGGCCCGGTAATAATAAACACCGCCACAAGCGCACCGATGCCCAGTACGCCGGCAATCGGAAGCACCACCTTTGGAGAGAAATGAAGGTGGAAAGCTCTTTTCGAGGCTCCGGCATAACTTTCGGGATCATTCAGGTACCCTTTCAGTACTTTGACCGGCGGTTCTCCTCCGAGTGTACGGTGAGCGGATTCCAGTTCTGCGAGCAGCGCCGCCATATCGTTATATCGGTCGTTTTTATTGATCTGAAGGCACTTCTGGGAAATTCGCGCGAGGTGATGTGAAACGGAGAAATCGAAATCGGAGAATTTCCGGTATTCGTTCATTATTTTTTTCTTCATCAGGTTCGTGATGGTATCCTGGGGGAAGGTTTTCGTGCCGGTCAGCATTTCGTAGAGGATTGCACCGAATGAATAAATATCGGTACGGGCATCGATATCCACCCCGTCCATCTGTTCGGGGGAGAGATACTGCATGGTTCCCACGATATTTCCTTCAACGGTATGGAGGCTTGCTTCGGTCGGTCGAGCAATCCCGAAATCCATGAGTTTGACATCCCCGATGGTGGGAATCATGATATTCGCCGGTTTGAGATCGCGATGGATGACGCCGTGGTAGGTTTTCCCGTAGATGAGAAATTCCTGGCTGTGGGCATACTCCAATGCGCGGGCGACAAGTATGGCGACTGCGCTGCAGACGACATCGGGGAGTTTCCCGACATTCGCAATCATGGATTCAAGCGAGATGCCGTCGATGAACTCCATTTCGAGGTAGGGAAGGCCGTTCCATTCACCGACGCTGTAAATTTCAACAATATTGGGGTGGTGCAGTTTGGCGGTTATTTTCGCTTCCGTTTCAAAGCGGCTTTTCAGATCCGCCTGCTGTGTGGGCAGCAGTATTTTTACCGCACGAAAAACTTCCAGCTTTTCGTTCCAGATTTTAAACACTTTTGCCATTCCGCCCGTGCCGAGAAGCCCGACAACGGTGCCCGAGCCGAGCGGCAGCGGTTCATTGCCGGTGGGCAGCGCGTCGGTACCCACCGGTATGCCTCCACCCGTCGGGGTCGGAGCGGCTCCCGTACGCGTGTAGGGATTTGCAGATCGGAAAGAAGTGATGTCGGATCGCGTTCCGGCGCGCAGGCCGGGCGCTATCGGCTGCTGATTTTCACCTTCAACGAAGGTTTTATCGATCTCCTGCGACGGTTGAGAAGGTGTGTATCGGGGGTCGGTATGACGGTTTTGCTGGTTGTTCATGAACTGCTCAACGGCCTAAAAAAAAGCGACTATCTCAAGTCCGACCAGACAGAGCGAACCGGCGACCGTACCGAGGATGCTCCAGACCAGTTTCCCGGTTTTCCGTTGTTCCGCATCTTGATCCATCAAAGGAGGCTTTGCCTGCTGCTGGAGCTTTTTAAACTGGCCGTACTCGACGATTCCCAGCGCGTACCCTCCTGCCGTCCCGAGCCCGAGAAGGATGCGCCAGGTGTCTTTTTTATCCCATGACTTCTCTTTTTCCAGCGTTTTTGAAAGCGAGACCGTTTCACCGCGGGGAATAACGACCTCCTCGACCGCAGGATGGTATTTTTTATCCGGGTGACGTATCTCCACACGATATTTGCCGGGATTCATGAAATCATTCGAGACAGGGCTGGGCCCCAGTTCGGTCGCGATGGAAACCTGGGCGCCTTCAGGAACGGAGGTTACCTTAAGGGAACCGAATTTTGATTTAATCGTTTTTTCAATGACGGTGTTCTCGTTGTCCTGAATAAAAATCTCTTCAACCGTGCTTGAGTGCTGCACCGGATCGACAAGCTTCAAGGAGTAACGGCCGGATTTCAGTTTTTTATCGATGATGGGTGAGTCGCCCACAAAATTGTCATCAAGCCAGACCTCGATCCCGTCCGGATCGGTACGAACCGTCAGAAAACCATCGGCATAGGCGGAAAAAAACAGAACTCCGGCCAATAAAAAACCGACGACGGTGCGCATGCGAGAGCTGCTTTTCATTACTGGTCTCCTGGCGTAAATCCCGGTAGTTGCATCCGGCTACGTTGGGTAACGGCACTTTATTAAAATTTTACAAGTTGGTAAATAATATATATTATTTTTTTACCGTTCCGGTACTTTTCCGTCTGATTTTAAGATATTTTCAACGGATGAATAGATTGTAAATCAGCTCCTCACAAAAAAAGGATGGAGTGCATGTTCGAAAACAGCAAAGTGGTATGGAAAGAGGGGATGTTTCTTCAACCCCAGCATTTTCAGCAGGCAGAGCGTTTCATGTTCAATACGATCAATGACCGAATGGCAGTGTATCATCCTTTCTTTTACGGGACGTTTGAGGTTGACGTCGACCGGGACGCTCTGGTGAACAATCT
>JAFGHA010000034.1 GCA_016930275.1 Chitinispirillaceae bacterium | reverse complement strand
CGTCGTGGAGGCGGTTTGCTCCGGTTGTCATTGCCGCATGGTGCGCCTACATGTCCAAACCGATGGCCGTAACACTCCCGCTGACGCTTTTACTGCTCGATTACTGGCCACTTGGCAGGTTACGGAGTGATAAAAACGGTCGCGTTCTCAAAACAGTTCTTCTTGAAAAGCTGCCGTTCTACCTTGGTGCTGTGACGCTTGCGATTATTACCCTGCTGGCTCAGAAAAGCTCGGGTGCAATCGTACCGCTGGAACACATCGGTACTTTTGCACGGTCAGCCCATGCGCTTACCGGCTATCTGGCGTATATGCGTATCTTTCTGCTGCCGCTGCACCTCTCTCCGATCTACCTTCCTCCGGGAGAAATTAACCTATTGTATCTCACGGCAGCGATCATCCTGCTCGCGGGAATATCTGTTACAGTTCTTTTTTTCCGTCGGAATTTTCCCTGGATGGCATTCGGCTGGTTCTGGTTTCTGCTCACCCTAGTTCCCGTAATCGGCATCATTCAGGTCGGCAGTCAGTTCATCGCCGACCGTTATCTCTATATACCCTCGATCGGCCTTTCGGTTATTCTATTCTACGGGCTTGACACCGTCCCGGGAAAGAAGCCGGCACCACTCATAAAAACAGCAGTCAGCGCAGCATTGTTCGCTGTTTTTCTTTTTTCGGGATTCAAGCAGATCAGCTGCTGGCGCGATAACGCATCGCTGTTCCGCCATGCACTCCGTCTCGATCCCGATAATTACGTTGCCGCATCCTATCTCGCCAACGGCTATCTGGCGGAAAACCGTCTTGACAGTGCGGCTTTTTACACCGGATACATTCTCGACAAAAAACCGCGGTTCATTCCCGCGCTCTACTCAGCCTCACTGCTCGAAGAACTCGCCGGCAACTATAATGAAGCACGTTCCCACCTCGAAGCGATCATCCTGAAGGATCCGGCAAACAGTCGCCATACATTGCGGCTGGCGGAATTCCTGCAACGACGTAAAGATTACGGTGCTGCTGAAAAACTGTACCGGGAATTCCTCCGCTCCGATCCGGACAATCGGGAGTATCTCTTCAAAGCAGCCCTTCTTTATAACGAGATGAACCTTCCGGAAAAAGCGGAAAACTATTTTTTAAAAGCAAGGGCGAAAAAGCCGTTCACCTGGAACGAGTTGCAGCGGTACGGTGAGTACCTCTACCGGAACGGCAACAAAGAAAGAGCGCTTACGCAACTGAAAAATTCCATAAGCCTGAATAAAAAAAATGAGAAGGCATGGTACGATCTGGGGGTCGTATATCTTGAAACGGGAGACCTCGCATCCGCAAAACGTTCATTCGCGAAAACACTTACTCTGGACAGTACTCATCTTGATGCCTGGTACAATCTCGGACTGACCCTGCAGCAGCAGAACAACTTTTCGGCTGCGGAGACCTGTTTCAGAAGAATTCTTGGCGCAACGTCACATAAACTTGAGGTGCTCAACTGCCTCGCCATCTGCTGTGCCCGGCAGAACAGGCTCGATGAAGCACATGGTTTTATCTCCGCCGCGCTTGAACTGGCGCCTGATGACCTGACGACACTCGCCAACAAACGAACCCTGGACAATGCATTCCGGGGCGAATAACCGTATAATTTTTTATCGGATCATGAAAAACGTCAGAATAGATTATGAACATTCGCTCATCCTGAGCCCATCGAAGGATAACATATCATGGTCCCCTTCGAATACTCAAGCTCACCATGAGCAGCAATTGAAAGTTATTCACAAAAATCAATATCGTCGCATATAACCCTTATAAGGAACCCATGGACAAGCACCAATCAACAGATAAGCAGTTATTATCCAAGTTTTCGACAACATTTATACTTTCTGCTCTACTACTTGTTTCCATATGGGTTTTATACTGGCCGGTACATTCATATCATTTTATAACTTTCGATGATGGCCCCTATGTTTATGCCAATGACCATGTAAAACAGGGCCTTACTTTAAACGGCCTGAAATGGGCATTGACCACCGGGTTCAATGCGAACTGGCACCCGCTCACCTGGCTCTCGCATATGCTTGATTACCAGTTATATGGCATGTGGCCCGGCGGACACCATCTTACCAATGTGTTCTTCCACAGCTGCAACACAGTACTTCTTTTTCTGGTACTGCTGACGGCAACCGGCACACTCTGGAAGAGCTTTCTTGTCGCGGCGCTTTTCGGCCTCCATCCGGCCCATGTAGAGTCAGTGGCATGGATATCGGAACGCAAAGATGTACTGAGCACTTTTTTCGGACTTGCCGCAATCATGTTGTACCTCCGTTACGCACGGTTACCTAACTTACGGAAATATATACTGGTAATTTTTTCATTCATCCTGAGCCTGATGGCGAAACCGACTCTGGTAACCCTTCCATTACTCTTACTGTTACTTGATTACTGGCCGCTCAACCGCTTGTTGCCATCATCGCATTCAGGCAACAATGCTGCCCCGGTACCACTGAAAACTATTATTCTGGAGAAAGTACCGTTTCTATTCTTTTCTATTATTTCCAGTATTATTACCCTGATTGTCCAACTGACCGGAGGCGGGAAACCCGTCTATTCACAATTCAATATTTTTACGAATTTTGCCAATGCATTCCTTTCCTATTTTCGTTATTTGTATGTAACTTTCTGGCCGTTCAAACTTTCACTATTTTATCCATTTCCCAAATCTTTTCCACCCTTGCTTGTTTCAGCTGCAATCGTAGGTCTTATACTCCTTTCGTATCTTGTAATCCGTTTCGGGACCCATCGTCGATGGCTGATTTTCGGCTGGTTCTGGTACCTGGTCTCTCTTATACCGGTAATCGGGTTCGTTAAAGTTGGTGAACAGGCGATAGCAGACCGGTATACCTATATTCCGCTTATTGGCATATTTCTGGTTGTTGCCTGGGCAACTGATACTTTTTTTTCCGGAAAAAAAATCCAGCGTCTGGTAACCTATATTGTAATTCCAATTATTCTGATCGAGACATTTTTCCTCGCACGCCTGCAGATCAGCTATTGGAAATACACCATTACCGTATTCGAACGAGTTATAAGTGTTCACCCGGGTTTAGTATGGGTATACCATAAACTAGCAAGAGAGTATTTCTTCATACATAACGTTGACAAAGCTTACCACTACGAAAAGTATGCACTCATGTATGAACCGAATTCACCGGACCTCCATACGGACATGGGGAATATATTTAATCGTATCGGGCAACTCGATTCCGCAGAGAGCCATTACAGGGAGGCTCTTCAATTTAATCCGTCGGATGAAAAAGTAACACAGTTGTTTGAAATGGTACGGAAGAAAAAAACATCGGCGTATTCTCTACCGGATACATCCCGACCCAAAAATTAACGTGCATCTGGATATCCAACTAAATGTACCATTAAGAATGCAACTCTCTCTTATATGAACTATCTTTCAGTCGATTGCTACTGCTGTAACTGAGCTTCTGTTCTTTGCACATCACTGCCCGGAAGAGGTCCAGGTGAGAAAGATAAGTACACACATTTTCCTCTTGAACAAAAACCGTATAACCTACATTCTGTTGGCAGCTATTCTTTTATTCATTGCTGTTGCACGCATACATCTACTTTCATTCCCATTCGAACGAGATGAAGGTGAATACGCCTACATGGGGAAACTGATACTCCAGGGTCATCCACCCTACACACTTGCCTACAACATGAAACTTCCCGGCACCTATTATATCTACGCCCTCTTTATGAAACTGTTCGGGGAAACGGTTTTCGGAGTTCATCTCGGATTGTTGATTGTATGTATAATCTCGACATTTATGATGTTTCTTATCGCACAACATTTTACTTCCCGTTTAGGAGCTTTGATTGCATGTTTATGTTTCGGGATTTTAAATACTTCCTGGACATTTCTTGCCCAGGCCGGTCACGCGACTCACTTTATAACCTTCTTTGCTCTTGCCGGTACGCTTGTTCTGATTCACTCTTCCGGTCAGAACAATTTTAAGTACCTGCATTTGTATATTGCAGGATGTTTATACTCATGCGCGTTTCTCTGCAAACAGTCGGGCCTTCCTTTTATCGTCTTCGGGTGCAGTTACCTTTTTTTAACCGTTCCCCTTCAAAGGGAACACGCCAGTATAACAATAAAGCGTTTCGCTGTTCTTTTATCAGGTTTTGTATCTCCTGTCATAATTTTCATTCTTTACTTTTTACTAACAGGTAATTTTCCCGGTTTCTGGTTCTGGACTGTTTCCTATCTGCAGGAATACGGCAATCAGATTCCTTTGAATAGAGCCTGGCCCATGTTCAAGACGGGTTTGCGTTCCGTCACCGCCAGATACTCGGTAACGGGATATTTTTATTTGTGGGAAATGGCCGTTGCCGGATTACTGCTTCTTCCTCTAAGCAGGATACCACTCCACAAGAAGGGTATTATTTTTTCATTTTTTGCATTTTCCGTCTTTAGCATCATTCCGGGATTTTATTTCAGGCAGCACTATTTTATTACGCTTATTCCCGCGCTTGCACTTTTGGTGGCAATCCTGTTCGATCTCATAAGTGAAATAATTCATAAGAAGATCCGCCATGTAGCCATCCAACCGTTTCTCTTTTTGTTTTTCATTTTCATTATCAGTTCCGGTATATTTAAAAACGCTGATTACCTTTTTTTTAGGGACACTGCAATTTCCTGTAAGAAAGTGTATGGAATAAACCCATTTCCTGAATCCATCAAGCTTGCGGAATACCTGAAAAGGAATACCACCGCTGATGATAAAATTGCCGTCATAGGATCGGAACCGCAGATACTCTTTTATGCAGATCGTTACTCCGCCACCGGATATATATACACCTACAGTCTTGTTGAACAACACGAATACGCAAGTCAGTTTCAACGGAACATGGCAGAAGAAATTGAAGCGAACGCCCCGGAATTTATCCTTTTTGTAAACATACCGACATCCTGGCTCGTTCAACGAAATTCAGATAACTATATCTTCGACTGGACCACCGATTACGTTCAACGCCACTATGCGGCAACCGGTATCGTCGACATTCATCCGGAGTCGATTTCATTTTTCAAACCCGTCGCGCAATATCCTGACTACAAGCTAACTACTCCGTGGTATATTTCAGTTTTTAAAAGAAAATGAAATACCACCTTTACTATTATCGAACACTATTTTGAATCAATCGACACCATATAGACCATCCTCAGCGGGTTTCTTCCACAACAATACCCCGGTCTACCTGACCGCGACAGCCCTTTTCTCTGGTCGTCATTTTCTATCTTCCTGCTTAATATGACTTCATCAATTTCGATAATGCCATCATATCACCAAAAAATAACAGGAAAGCAGCATTCATGAAACTGCGGAGAACATCGATTCAAGCAAAATTTGCAACAAAAAAAAGGGTAACTACTTAGTTATCTAATACCGATATTCCGCTCATCTTGAGTCTAAGGAGGGGTGGAGTGTTAAAAACGCTACTATTTAGATGCGATTGGATGAGTGCCCCCTAGGCTTTGTTCTAAAGTACCCGAGTAATACCAAAAAGCAAAAAAAGAAGCTGTCTCATTCGTTTTGAGACAGCTTCTTTTTTAAATATTCAAATTTTCGCTTATTTTTTACGACGATAAAATCCCGCCATCGAAAGAAGGCTTATTCCCATAAGAACCACTACTGATGGCTCCGGAACTGATGACACAGGACCTGTGGGAACTGTATTATAAGAGAAATTCTGAAACCGGAGACCTGCAGCATCTGTATTATGATGGATGGCAACTCCCTGGAATGCACTGGAAAGTGTCAGATAATAGTCGTTGTAGTCATTAATAAGAGCTACCTGTTTCTGCTCAATGAATACACCGTCGGCAGTATAAAAATCAAAATAGATTTCTTCTCCGGGATTATCGGCAAAACCCATACGCCACGACAGCATATCGGCTTCGTCATCAAGAAGCATTACTAAAGGACCCTGATTGTTTATCCTAGGAAGAATCGAGTTACTACTACCCCAATAGTCTACCACCAGACCCTCACCTGCATCCATATCCAAAGTAAGAGAGGTCGGCACACCTATTAAATCGGAACCCGATACAGTCTGTCCTTCAAAAGCCTGGGCAAAGCTCGCACCAATCCCATCAATTGTTGAATAAGTCCCTTCTGTAATAGATTCAATATCTACCGTTACTAAATCTGCATTAACTGACATGACCGCAAGTGCTGCAACCACTAGAACCAGTTTTTTAATCATGAATTCCTCCTAAGAGAGTTAAGGTATGAAGCAACATCATTTTTAGAAGCAACACTCATGCCAGTTTTGAATTGCTGTTTTTCGCTTTGAGAAGCAATTCTGAAAATTAACCTGTAAAATAATTTTACAGATGTTTAATTATTTTACAGAATTCTTGCGGAGTAGAGGATTTACATGGATGAATAGACTATCAAGTAATTACGGGTAGTTCTACTTCGGTACGATAAAGAAAACCGATGAATCCGCTCATGGTGAGTTTGTCGAACCATGGATGTCCATCCTTCGACGTAGAATCAGTAACTTGATCATTATTCAAAACTCCGATCATGTCCACGCGACAGGTACACGTCCTGAACTGAGAGTTCTCCCACTAAACTATTTTTATCAATATTAACCAATGTCCCTGATTTGTGAGCTACTAGAGAATTTTCACTAACAAAATTCCAAACTCCAAAATGGTACCAAATTGAACCGAACGAAACCAGATTCATCATCCCCTGTGGATTCCTTCCACAAAAATACCCCTGCCTACCTGGTCGCGACAGCCCTCTTCATTCTGGTCGTCATACTCTATCTCCCGGCCCTCAAATTCGACTTCATCAATTTCGACGATACCACCTATATCACCGAAAATCCGCACGTCCGGTCCGGCATTTCGATTTCCGGACTACGCTGGGCATTTACCACAGGGTACAGCGCGAACTACCACCCGCTCACCTGGTTATCGCATATGATCGATTGCACCCTTTTCGGCATGCGTCCCGGCCCGCACCATCTGGCAAACATTCTCCTGCACGCGTTGAACTCGGTGCTGCTGCTGTTCCTGCTTTACCGGACAACCGGGCATCCGTATCTCTCACTCGCCGTGGCGACATTTTTCGCGTTTCATCCGCTCCGGGTGGAATCGGTCGTATGGGTCTCTGAACGGAAAGATGTATTGAGCGCGTTTTTCTGGCTGCTCACCTGTCATGTATACGTTGAGTATGTCCGCAGGAAAGAACGGCTCTCAGGACACACCCTCGCATACATCTCGATGATCGTCTGTTTCCTGTGCGGATTAATGGCAAAACCGATGCTGGTTACCCTTCCCTTTGCCCTGCTGCTGATGGATTTCTGGCCCCTCGGAAGATTCTCCCTGTCACGAAAAGGTTGCTCCGCCCTGCCGAAGCTTCTTTACGAGAAACTCCCGTTGTTTGGTATTTCCATCGTCTGGTCGCTACTGACCTTTCTGGTACAGCGACACGGCGGAGCAGTTGTCTCTCCGGACATTCACCCTTTGGCCATGAGAGCTGCAAACGGCAGTATCACTGTTTTACAGTATGTCAAAAACACACTATTACCCTCAGATTTATCATTTTTTTACCCGTACCCTGAACATATCAATCACGTGTTGCTCATCATCTCAATTCTCGTTATATGCACAATCAGCACTGCAGCCCTCCGGTACCGCAACCGGCTTCCGTTTCTCCTTTTCGGCTGGTTCTGGTTTCTCGGTACGCTGATACCGGTGATCGGAATCGTTCAGGTCGGCTCGCAGGCCATGGCCGACCGGTATACCTATATTCCCCATATCGGCCTGTTCACGGCAGTGGTGTGGACCTGCAGCCATTTTACTGCATCTCTCCCCAGCGGCAGAAAAATCGCATTTTCATCCAGTGTCACCTTCATTATTGCCCTGTCGCTGCTGTCGGCCAGACAACTCACGTTCTGGAAAAACAGCAGGACATTGGCGATGCATGCATTGAGCATCTGCGAACAAAATGCCGTTGCACACCATACGTTAGGTATCTCGGAGTTATCAGCCCGGAATTACTCTGCCGCATATCGGCACTTCAAGCGAGCCCTGCAGCTGCGCCCCGCGTTCGAAGAGGCACAGGTGTATTCTGGCATCACGCTTGCGGAAAGCGGCGATCTGAGGGGTGCGACCGGGACGTTCAGAGAGGTACTTTCCCGCAACCCGGAAAACCGCTTCGCACGGATCAATCTCGGTGTCGTTCTGTACCGCTGCGGAAAAACGGAACTTGCGTTGAAAGAATTCCTGAGGGTAAAAAAAATGTTTCCCGATGACCCTGAAGCAGATAGGAATATCGCGATTATTCAAAAAAAACCTGCAGATTGAAAAAAATACCGGCATCATCGTACCCACCTGAACAGTTACCGTTATTTTTTCCCCTCCCGTGATTATATAATTAAATTTTCCGGTTCTCGCGGGGTTCTATTATTTATATTATCAGTCTCGGTATTTTTTTCACCTTATTGACAAAAAAGTTTCCATCATGCAGCATTCCAATGAATTAACACCCGGTCTCATACAGGTCATCGCTCTCGGTTACAGTCCCGAAGCTCTCAAACAACTCGAGGAACACTTCCATCGGCTCGGTCTCGACGAATCACTGGTTATCCAGAAGATCAACCTCGCTTACGCGCACAAATGCAACTCGTGCGAGCTCGCCTTCGCGGTACTCGACAGTGCCGAAAACATTTCGAAATTCAAACACGACGTGGCACAGCTCAAGCTCGTGAAGAACATACAGGTGCTGGTTGCCGTGGCGAACGAATCGCTCAGAATGGTGATGGACGAAAACCGGCTGGATATCGCGGCCGATGATTTTCTGTTTCTTCCGCTCAACGAGGAACTGTTCAAGAAAGCGGTACGAACCCATATCGTCTCGCTGAAACTCTCCCGTCAGACGGAGACCACCAGAATCGACCCTATTCGTAGCACGACTGCATTCGGTCAGTTGCTGGTTGAAAACAAGCTCATCGATGCGCTCCAGCTGAAAAAAGCGCTCGACTATCAGAAAAACTCCGGTCAGCGGCTCGGTGACGCACTCGTTGAACTCGGGTACATCGATGAAGACCAGAAGCTCCAATTTCTCTCCGGCCAGCTGCAGCTGCCCACGGCCAAGCCGCGACAGTACGCCGGGGCGGATCTCAACGTGGTAGCACTCATTCCCGAGTACATCGCACGCCGTCATAAATGCATCGCGCTCGAGCGCACCGAAACGGAACTTACCGTGGCCATGGTCGATGTGCTCGATCTGCGCCTGCTCGACAGCCTGCGCGACGCGAGCGACCTTACCATCAAACCGATCCTCGGTAAAGCCGACGAGATAATGACCACCATCGACCGGTTCTACCACGATATCGCCTCACACAAAGACGCCTCGTCGCTCATGGCCGATCTCGATGAAAGTGTCGAGTATCTCGAGAATCAGGAGGAGGAAGTCGACCTCGAGGAGATGCAGGCTGCAGGAGCCGAGCTCGGCATCATCAAACTCGTCAACATCATTCTGGCCAACGCGGTACGCGACAAGGCAAGTGACATCCACGTCGAACCGATGGAGAAGGAACTCCTCGTACGCTACCGCATCGACGGTGATCTGCGGAAAGTACTTTCCCCGTCGAAGCGATCGCATCAGGCGATCATTACCCGTCTGAAAATTCTCTCGAACCTCGACATCGCCGAACGCCGTGTTCCGCAGGACGGGCGCATGGTCGTTAAAATCGGCCACCGGGAGGTTGACGTTCGCGTCTCGATGCTGCCGACAATCTTCGGAGAAAAAGCGGTTCTCCGTATTCTCGACAAGGAAGCGTTCGAAAAAAGTATCACCAACCTCGGATTCACCTCGTATGACGAGGATATTTTCAAGCTGCAGATTGCCAAACCCTACGGCATGATCATCGTGACCGGCCCTACCGGCAGCGGTAAATCAACGACGCTTTACAGTGCGCTTCAAACGATCAAAAGCGTCACCCGGAATATCATTACCGTCGAAGATCCGGTTGAATTTCATATGGAAAACATCAATCAGGTACATGTGAATACGAAAATCGGCCTTACCTTCGGCAATGCGCTGCGTTCCATTCTCCGTCAGGACCCCGATGTCGTGCTCATCGGTGAGGTCCGCGATGAGGAAACCGCCGACATCGCGACAAAAATGGCACTTACCGGTCACCTCGTGTTTTCGACCCTGCACACCAATGACGCGGCAAGTTCAATCGCCCGGTTCGTCGATATCGGCATTCCGCCGCTGCTGCTCGCATCGTCGCTGAACCTCATTGTGGCGCAGCGGCTGGTACGGCGGATCTGCGCAAAATGCAAAACGGAAATCACGCCCGATCCGGAACTGCTCGATCAGCTCGGCGGGCACCTGCCTCCGGACACAAAGTTTTTCAAAGGCGAGGGCTGCGTCACCTGCAACGGTACCGGATTCAAGGGACGTATCGGTATCTTCGAACTGCTCGCGATTTCCAAGGAAATCAGGAAGATGATCCTCAAAAACGCCTCGACCATCGACATTCAGGAACAGGCGGAAAAAGAAGGCATGAAAACGCTGCGACAGGCGGGTATCGAAATGGCGCTGCGCGGCGATACCACGATCGAACAGATCATTGCCGCGACGACGGAGATCTGACCTCTTCCACTTCGACAGGATCAGTGCACCGCCTGCCAGGTTCAACAGGCTGACCGCACCGACTCTCCCGAAGGGCGAGGGGAAATGACTTCGGTTTACGGAAATCATTAACCGGAATAACCTCTGTCAACAAGAACAGGATATGCTAATGAACGAAACCGTTGAACAGCTTGAAATCATAATCCGCTCATTATCCGTTGCCATGGAAGACGTTCTAAAGAAGTTACACAGCACGTCCTCAATAGCGGATAAGGAGAAGATCGCCGGGATTCTCAACACCCTGAGTTCCTCCCAGAAGAACATTGCGGAAACCATCGATTGCCTCGAAAGTGTCAACTATCTCAATTTCGGCATCGATGATGACCCGGACGATGATTTTTTCTTTGATGACGATCCCGTCGATCTGCCGGAAGACAACCGGATCGAGTTCAAAAAGAGTAATAAGAATAAAAAGAAAAAGCATAAAAACCGGAACAAAACGCAACCTGCCGATAATACAGAGGACCTGCCATTCTGAGACCTCTCCCCTTTCAGGACGCCCCCACTTCATTCCATACCGGCTTCATCCCCCGAAGGCGGGATTGTCAAGTTTACCTGATTAACATATCCGGGTCTGTCGTCTTTGGAATTCCTGTATGGAACGTGGGATGTCCCCTCTGCGGGGGACGAAGAAATGAGAGCAGGTAGCGGAGGCGTCCGGGAAGGGGCAGGGGAGAGGTGTCACCCCAGCGGCACCAGCCGCCGCTTGCCTTCGGTAAAGGTTGCGCAGGTCGTGATGTTCCAGCTGTGGAGCACCGGAACGAGATCGCCGAACGATTTCCCCACCATTCCGGGATCATGCGCATCGGAACCGAGGGTAACGGGTACTTTCTTCGTCCTCAACTCGCCGAGCAGCATGATGAACGGATCCGGTCCGTCAGCGGCCTGCCCGTTCGACCAGAGGTACCCGTTCGCATTGATTTCAAGACACCCGTCGGCATCCAGCGCTTCGCGTACCAGATCGGCGACTTCCCGTTCATACACCCGTGCAGCCTCTTCGTCGGACAGCTTGAGGTACCGCCATATGAAATCCGGATGCGCGATTGAACTGAACTTCCGGGAACGGAGGGCCGCCCGGGCCAGCCGGAAATATTCCTGCACCACCTGCAGCGGGTCGTGATTGCGGTATTCGGAAAGATGGCTCCACCCGAAACGGGGAAGACAGTGAATCGACGCAAGCGTGAAATCAAAATCGAAATGATCGAGAAAAGGGGCGAGCAGGTCGTCGGCACCTTCGATGAAATCGATCTCCAGACCGATTTTTATCCGGATGCGGCCACGGTACACATCGCGCAGTTCCAGCAGTTCGGCAATGTACCTGCTGATATTCCGTTCGTTCATCCCCCAGTCCCAGAAACGCCGCCGCTGGACGTGGGTCAGATAATATCTTCCCAGATGATCGGCAAAGCCGATTTCTTCGTGGCCGAGTTCTACGGCGCGATCAATATACTGGACGATTTTTCCGTGCGCATGTCCGCAATAGGGGGTATGAACGTGATAGTCGACCAGCACGTTGCGGCTACACTTTCAGAACGGCTTCGCTGCCGGTACCGTATTTTCGCGCCCGCTCGAGCAGCGGATCAATCACGCCGTCAATGAATTCGCGTACCTGCTGCGGTGCCCGACCGACGAAATCCTCCACCTTGAGCAGTGCATCGATCGCCTCGCGTGAAAGACCGAAATGCGGATCGCCGGCGATTCGTTCGAGCAGATCGTTCTCTTTTCCCTCGAATTTCACCTTCTTACCCGCCTCCATGGAATGGGCACGGATCAGCTCGTGCAGCTCCTGACGATCGCCGCCCTGCCGGACTCCCGCCATAATGATGTTCTCGGTAGCCATGAACGGAAGTTCCTCACGAAGGTGACGTTCGATCATTTTGTCATAGACGACCAGCCCGCTGCAGACGTTGTCGGCAATAAGCAGCGAAGCGTCGGCGGCAAGGAACATTTCCGGAATTGAAAGCCGTTTGTTGGCACTGTCGTCGAGTGTCCGTTCGAACCACTGTTCCGCGGCGGTCATCGCCGGGGAAGTGGAAAGTGAAATGATGTAGCGGCAGAGACTGGTAAGCCGTTCACTGCGCATCGGATTTCTTTTATAGGCCATCGCCGATGAGCCGACCTGACTCTTTTCAAACGGTTCCTCGATCTCTTTGAGGTTCTGAAGCAGACGGATATCATTGGCCATTTTATGCAACGATTGCGCCAGACCGCAGAGAATCGCCCCCGCCTGTGCATCGATTTTACGGGTATACGTCTGACCGGTAACCGGAAGTACCCGCTCAAATCCCATTTTCGCCGATACGTCCCGGTCAAGCTGACGCACTTTTTCATGATCACCACCGAAGAGCGACAGAAAACTCGCCTGCGTGCCGGTGGTTCCCTTGACGCCACGAAAAGGCAGTGACTCGACGAATGAGACAACCGCCTCGTAATCCATACTCAGATCGAGCAGCCAGAGGGTAGCCCGTTTTCCCACCGTCGTGAGTTGCGCCGGCTGATAATGGGTGAAACCGAGCGTGGCACGGTCGGCATATTCCAGCGCGAAGCGTTTCAGATCGACAATGAGACGGATCAGCCGCGTGAGCAGTAATCTGAAAGCCTCCCGCATCTGGATGAGATCGGTATTGTCGCCCACAAATGCGCTTGTCGCTCCGAGATGAATGATCGGTTTCGCCTTGGGGCAGCACTCACCGAAGGTATGAATATGGGCCATCACATCGTGGCGGAATTTACTCTCGTAGGCTGCCGCAAGGTCAAAATCGATTTTTTCGACATTGACACGCATTTCATCGAGTTGCTCATCGGAAACGGGCAGACCGAGTTGTTTTTCACACTCCGCCAGTGCGATCCAGAGCTTTCTCCAGGTGGAAAACTTGAAACAGGCTGAAAACAGATACGACATTTCAGCCGAAGCATACCGCTCAAGCAAGGGGTTGCTGTAGTGATTCATCGAATCATCACACATTTGAATTCTCCTTGGTGGACAGCAGGATATCACCTCGATACCGACGCAGAAGACCGTCACGCGATGAGCGGAAGGCGGCGTATTTCAAACGATGGGACCAGGACCGGTCTGCACCGTTCGACACCCCCTTATTCCGTGACCGTCAGCGAATGCCTGCGGGAAATACCAGTAATGAACAAGTGACAAATTTTTCAAGGGGTAATCCGCCGTATATTTCAGCTCAGTGATTGACGGTTCCTTCATGCCCACTGAAAATACTTTATATTATTAATAAATAAAACTTGAAGAGCGATAAACGCGGTTTTATTTTAGATTTACAACATTTTCGGGTCAGGTGTCCGGTCTCGTTTCCATACGTACCATCCCAGGCGGGCAGTGCGGTGATGGAGATACGGTTGCATGACGGGGTGAGTGTTGGACTCCAGCAGACAGTGGTGGTCAGCAGGTTCCGCAGCAGAAAAGCCGCCATTACCGTAGAAAAATCAGACCGGATCTGTTCAGATATGCACATCGCGTTGCTACAAGTCCGACAGCCGTTTGAAAGGAAAAATCCGCCCGGCAGGTAGTATACGCTTTTGCACAGCTCCGATATTTATATTAAGTTAGCATTATCGCATATACGACATTTTACCAGGGAGGCACTGTGAAAACACGTTGGGGGTTGTCGGTACTAGTTGTGTTACTGCTTGCAGGTACACGTATTCAGGCCCAGTCCATCGAGGAACTGATGGCCAAAGGTCAGCAATTGCTTCAACGGGGCGCCTTCAGTGAAGCGGTCAGCGCATTCCGCGGTGTTGTCAGCCGCGAACCCGACAACTTTGAGGCGCAGTTCAATCTCGCTTTCGCCTATCTGCAATGGGGACGCAATTCGAACGCCATTCAGGAGTTCAAACGGGCGCTGAGTTATCAGCCGCGCAACTCGGAAATCTGGTCGAATCTCGCGATCTGTTATGAGAATCTCGGCAGGAGCGACGAGGCGATCGGCGCGCTTTACAAAGCGGTGCAGTACAACCCGGGCAACATCACCGCACGGATCAACCTGGCGGCGATGTATCACAATGCCAATCATTACCAGAAAGCGATCGCCCAGTACAAACAGGTGATTTCCATAGACGGTTCCAACGAGGAAGCACTCACCAATCTGGCGAAATGCCTCAGCAGCACGGGGAAATACGCCGAAGCCAAAAACTATCTCATGCAGGCCATCGCATCGAATCCGAACAACGGTGTTGCACGATGGGAAATCGGCAACATTTACGTCAATAAAGAAAAAAATCTGGACAAAGCCATTAAAGAGTTCAAGCTTGCCATAACCGCCGATCCGTCACAACCGGCCTTTTATGAAAGTCTCGCTTCCGCGTATGAATCACAGGGCAAAAAAGACGATGCAATCGAGACGCTGAAAAATTCGCTGGTCTATGTTGACGATGCTCTCCAGAAAGAAAAAATTCAGGACCGTATCGACCGCCTTGAACTGGGCGATGCTCCGAAGGGACAGGAAAGCACCGCCACGAAGATGTCGACAAAAAGCCAAATTGCCGATCTGCAGAAAGAACTGCGAAAAAAAGAGACGACCGACACGAAACAAATCGACACGAAACCGGTGGATGTCATGGGAGATTTCAACGATTTGAACAGTAACGAGGAAGAGGAAAATCCGCTCGATCTCAAAGCTGCAGCCAAGAAGAAGGCCGAGTCAAAAAAATAAGACCATCAATTGTAACCTATACCCTGTAGGGGACATTTTCCGCGACGTCTCCACAGGGTATTTATTTTCACCGACAAATGATTCACTATCACACCTACCGTTCGTATCTTAAAAAACGTTTCGGCAAACCGGTACTGAAAATTCCGCTCAACGGGGGGTTTTCCTGTCCCAACCGTGACGGTACTGCAAGTACGAACGGATGTCTTTTCTGCGACAACCGTTCCTTCAGTCCGGTTGCCGACCGTACTGCCGAACCGACGCTGCGACAGCTGCAATCCATTATCTCTCGCCCTGGTGCCGCCGGAAAACCGCTTCTCCCCTATCTGCAACCGTTCTCCAATACCTACGGCACGGTTGACCGACTTAAAGCGGTGTACGAACCGCTTCTTGAAGTTCCGGGAGTAACAGGACTTGCGGTCGGCACACGTCCGGACTGCTTTACCGAAGAAGTTTTCCGGTACCTTGCCGACCTTTCCCGGCGAACCTATCTCAGCATTGAACTGGGCCTCCAGAGTTCCCATGATTCCACTCTGGCGCTATGCAATCGTGGTCACACCTGGAATGATTTCCTTAACACCCTCGACCAGCTGGCAACCGACGGCATCGAAACCGTCGCGCATGTCATGATCGGCCTGCCGGGCGAAACGTCCGATATGATATACGAAACCGCTCTCCGACTTGGGAACTTACCAGTCCGGGGGGTGAAAATTCATCAACTGATGATCATTGCCGAGACGGAATTCGCCGAGTGGTACCGGACAGGACGCTGCGAAGTGCTTGAACTTGAGCGGTATTCCGAACTTCTCTGCGGATTTCTGGAGCGATTGCGGCCGGACCAGCACATTCACCGTATTGTCGCCGATGCGACAAGAGAGAACGGACTCATCGCTCCACTCTGGAGTGCGGATAAAACAACCGCCTTGCGATATATTCACCGGTATATGGATGAACATGATGTACGACAGGGGAAATTATTAACGGTTTAGGAATTGAATGTACAATGTCACTCCGATGAAAACCGGAGTCCGGAAGAAAAACGCGCGTTTCGCCTTAACTCCACTGGATCCCGTCCCGCTTAGCGGGAGCCGGGATGACTGTATAACTTATCGGTAATACATCATTGACGGTACACACGGGGCCGTGCGTTTCTGCAATATATATGCGTTACAACCCCTGCCGATCCGGAACAAACGGCCGGTAGCGGATGAGATTCGTCAGATCGGTCGACACGAAAAATCCGATTTTAAATCCCGACTGCGAGAGCCACATTTTTTCGGAGTATTTACCTTCAATAAGGTCGCCGTTGCCGTTGTATTTTCCGGTGCGCGGTGTCAGCGAGTAGATGAGCGGCTGCCCGATGTCCAGGCGGTACATGAAGCTCCCCTGCCGGTACATCAGCCCGAGTACCAGATTGAGCCAGGTCTCCTTATCGAAACTTCTCCGGATTTCATCGATTCTGAAATCACCGTTTTCCATGTCGCCGAAATATTTGTTCTTCCATTTATACCGCCTCCACACCAGAGTGGAAACGGTGATCCCCGCACTGCGGTCCCGCATGCCGAACACCGGTATCGAGGCGAATACGTCAAGCGCCAGTTCGAAAAAATTCTCGTTGTAATACGAACACTGCTCCCAGCTGTACTCCTCGATATCCCACCCGATGGTAGACCAGTGGTAGTCATTATTGGGAAGCAGGTAGTCATATCGTGTGAACTGATAATTGCACAGCAGTGCGGCATCGATGTACGACATCGGAAATTTCCAGGGAAAAATATTTACATTGGGGTTCACCTGCAGTACGAACACCTTCGCTTTCTCGGTGGCGATTTCGCTCCTCGGATTGTCCTTCCGGACGTTGATCGAATCGACGAAAGTGTAACGGGTAAGCACGGTGGTATTGAACCGGAATTTTTCCATGCGAAACCAGTTGTACAATCCGTACAACCGCACGGTATAGTTATGGATTTTCTTGAGATTAATATCATAGTCATTGCTGCCATTCCAGTTGTAATCGTCAAGCGTGCCGGCATAGAGCCTGAAATGCGACCCTATCTTATGGTTTCCCAGTGTGGCGGCCACTTGCGCATCGCCCTTGAACAGTGAACCGATCGCGAACTCTTCCTGTGGAAGAGGTTCGGCACTACCGGTACGCCACCCCCACAGCAGCAGATTTGAGGAGGTAACGGTACTCCCGGAATACCTTTTATGGTCCAGCCTGGGTGCCGAGGTGGAAACACCGCCGAGACCGAGCGAAAAACCGATCGGCGTGCTTTTGTAATACGTCGCCAGCATGGCCTTGAAATTCACTTCCCGTATGGCGTTCCGCTCATTGTACGTATAAGTCGGGTCGCCTGCATCATCTAACCCGGTTGCCTTTGCACTGAGATGGTCAGCGGTATAATGAAGATTGTAGGAGGTCCGCAGCCTCTCATTATGCCATCTGCTGACCGTCATGCGCTCTTCGAACTGGTTGATTGACGTATAATGTTCCCCATCCTCCGTACGCTCTCCCGTCTGCGCATACTGCTTGTAAGGACGTTCCTCCGGCTGGTCGATATCACCCCACCACGGGAATCCCTGCCATGCGGAGTAGAAAGATATTTTGTCACCACCGGGAATCAGCAGCAGATCCTGCGGAAGCGCTATGCTCGAGAGTACCGGATTACTTCCCGTGAAGAACACCCGTGCGGAAACCGGTACAACCGTCAGCACGACAACGACAACTGCCCGACAAAACGACGGAACGACACGACGCATCTGGTATCCTTATCGCGAACGTAAAAACGGAAGGGTGATATCGTACGAACCGAACAGTGCCACACTCATTCCTTCCCTGGTAATCCAGAGATCCGATCGTTTCAACGGATAATTATTTTCATCGTCAACAACCGAACCGTTTGCATCGAAAATAGAAGTATAGGGGGCGATCGAGTAGAGCACCGGTTTGGTGAACTGCAGGCGCAACTGATACGGCCCCTGCACGTACTGCAGCATGAGAAAGGTGTTGAACATCACCTCGCGTGCCAAATTCAGGCGGGTATTTTCCACCGTGAAATCGACATCGCTGCCGCTCACCGTATTACTCCCGAAATATTTCCGCTGATAGGAAAACCGTAGATCACCGAACATCCGTAAATTGAAACTCAGGTGGTGAATACCGTGTGAAAGTACCGGAAACATAGCGGAGATATCCGCTCCCAGATCGAACACGTTCTGGTTTGCATACGAGAAGTGTTCCCAGACATCCTGCCATCCTTCACCTACGGAAGAACTCTGATACGCGGTTATCTCGCCCCCGCCGACCCACTGATCGCTGACATTACCGAATCGAGAATACTGATAGCGGCAGAGCAGGGCTGCATCAATATAGTTAAGTCCTTCACCCAGTTTGACACTGATGTTCGGATCTGCCTCGAGCGCGATGGTGCGGATCCGGTCCTTGGAGCTGCTTTCCGCCCGGAGGTTATCGGCAGCCGCGCTGCCGAGCGTCGAGTCCTCGTAGGTGAGCATCCCGAAAGCACTCAGGGAGAAACGTTCGTTTCCGTGTAACCGTAAATTACCGAATACCCGTCCTTCACCCGTCCGTATGATCCTGGTCTGATCATCACGCACATATCTGCCGATGAAATTATTGGAAATAATGGAATCATTCCCGACAATCTCTCCCGAGGACTCCCAGTAATAGCGATCCTGATGCCCCCATTTATATCTGAAATACCCCCCGGCCTTGATCCGCGGCAGTGTCACGCCGCCGATCAGATTGAGGTGGTATATCGGTCCGGTCGCATACTCATTCTGCAGCCAGGAGTCACCCTGCGTACCCCGTGCACCGAACGGATGGCTGCATCCGGGTTCCGTCCACCCCCACATGGCACGGGCCTCATCTTCCGACATGGCATACTCTTCCATCGTTTCCGAAAAGGTGCCGTCGGGATTTTTAGCGAGTTTCGAAAAGGTCAGATCCTTTTTAAGGGCCAGTGTATTTTCCACACCGCCATCAAACCTGATACCCAGCGGTACCGACCGGAATACGGTTCCGAGCATCCCGATCAGTGATGCCCGGTAAATTGTATGGCGCATGGAATATTCAAACGGAAGTGTAGCATCCAGCGGATACGACGGGGTATCGGCAGTGAATACCCCCTCTGCCCGGTTACGTCGGGCATCGACATCATAATCCCAGGCGAGACTCGCGGCCATATTATCACCGGGTTGCCACGTGTAACCGATATTATTATTAATCGTATGTACCACACCGGAATGCTTGAACGATCCCCCGTCGCGCACAACATCAACACCGGTGATGGTGTAATCAGTGTTGGTATTCGGCCTTTTTTCGGGTTCATCGATATCACCCCAGAACGGTCGGTTGAAATACTGGGGGGAATAGAACAGATAGTTTCCCGATCGCAGCAGCAGGTCCTGCGGATACAACTCCGATGAAAACCAGGGGTTCGAACCGAACTGCGTTACCGGAGTTGTCTGAGCGAAAGCGGTAACCAGCATACCCGATACCAGAAACAGCGGCATACTGTTTTTCATACGACCTCCCATTGCTTACCTCTTAACAGTATATCTTTCCGGGAATGTAATTTTAAACCATCAGCCCCGTGATACACAGGAATGTATACAGGCGTATGCATCACATCAATACGACAGTGCGTCCCTGCAACAATCCCTGCATATACCCCCGGTTTCATATCTGGTATTCTTAAATAAGATACATTCCGCAGCCCCCCCGATAACGGTCTGCCGGCACCTGAATTATTTTATCACCATCATCCCGCCGATTCCGGGAAAGGAGCTCTTCATCAGACGCGACCTCTTCAGCAAACCCTCAATCTGGTGCTTCACCACCTACTTCGCCGAAGGACTTCCCTATACCATCATACGAACGGTGTCCTCGCTCTTTCTGAGAACACAGAATGTCAGCCTTCAATCGATCGGATTGACGTCCCTTTTCAGCCTCCCGTGGATTCTGAAATTCCTCTGGGCGCCGCTCGTCGACCGTTTCGGCACCCGGCGTCGATGGATGCTCCTGGTCCAGCTGCCACTCGGGGTACTGTTTATAGCCGTCGGACTGTTTTCCTCACTACCGTGGGGAATTCCGGTGACAGCGTTTCTCCTGTTGACCGGCGCATTTCTGGCAGCAACACACGACGTCGCCATCGACGGGTATTACCTCGCCGCACTCGATGAAAAAGAGCAGGCAAAGTTCGTGGGAGACCGTGTCATGGCCTACCGCATAGCGATGATGACCGGTACCGGTCTGATCACTACCATCGGCACCAGAATCGGCTGGTCTCCCGCGTTTGCAACGGCAGGTATCTTTCTGGTTGTCGCCTTCCTGTATCACCGTATTTTTCTGCCGCGCAGCGAAACCGAAATTCTTCCGCTGCGGCAGGCGCTTCCTGCACTCATGAACAGGAAAGTTGTCTTCGGAACAACCGTAATCTCGGCCGTTGTCCTCGGTCTTTATTTCGGGGTAAAAACATCCTGGTATGCCGGCCTGCAGAAAGTCTTCCCCCTGATAAAAGGAGTAGGATTCGCCGGATGGATCAGTCTGCTCCTGCTCGCGGGACTCATCGCCGTCGGACTGTTGCGCCGTTCGATCACCGCCTGGCTTGACCGCCATCCCGATTCGTTCTACGCGCAGGCTTTTTCGAGTTTCATGGAACAGCGGCATATCGGCATCATTCTCGCATTTGTCATATTCCTCCGCACCGGTGAATTCCTGCTGAGCAACATGGTCACCTCCTTCATGGTCGACGCCGGCATAAAGCATCATTACGGGTGGATCCAGGCCGCGATCGGACTGCCGGCGTCAATCGGCGGAGCATTGCTCGGGGGATATCTGATTTCCCGCTGGTCACTGAAAAAAGTGCTGTTTCCGTTTCTGTTCCTGCAAAACGGCACCAACCTCATTTATATGGCGCTCGCCTTCGCACTGCAGAAGTACCTGCTTGTCAATACCGGCAACAGCACGCCGGAGCCGATTGGCGCATTCAATCTTGCGGCGGTGGCGGCCGTACAGGGATTCGATCAGTTCGCCGGGGGCCTGGGCACCTCGGTACTCATGACCTTCCTGATGCGTATCTGCAAAGGGAAATTCAAGGCTGCCCACTATGCGATCGGGTCGGGCCTGATGAGTATTAGCGGGCTCTTCACGGGAGTGGCGAGCGGCTTTATCGCGGCCCGGTTCGGATACGCTGTTTTTTTCGGTATCAGTTTTGTGCTGTCCATCCCGGGGATGGTACTGGCAATCCCGGTGATGAAGACGACCACTCCCCTGCCAGCTTCGAGAGGCCTGCACTGAGGCTACTCGAAGTGGGCAGGGGAGAGGTTAAAAAAAAGGCACCCCTGCATAACAGGAGTGCCTTCGTAGTATCAAAATTTATTGGCTTCGTTACTTCGCCAGAACCTGCCACTCGACACGACGGTTCATTCCGTGACAAGTGTCATCACTGCCGCATCCGGTACGTGCCGGACGTTCTTCACCGTATGAGGTAGTCTCGATACGATCGGCACTGATTCCGTAAGAGGTCAGGTAGTTTTTGACCGCACGGGCGCGATTCTCACCGAGTCCCATGTTGTATTCCGATGAACCGCGTTCGTCGGCATTACCTTCCGCCATCAGACGAACCTGTGAATGTTCGCGGAGAAAACTGGCGAGACGCTCGAGTGTGGCGATCCCGTCTGACTTAAGTTCGTATTTATCGAAATCAAAGTAGATCGGCTGCAGCAGCGCATTAAGCTCACCCGTGATATCCGGTGGGGGGGGAGGTGGTGGTGGTGGTGGAGGTGGAGGCGCTTCCACTTTCGGTGGAGGTGGAGGCGGGGTTTCCACAGTAGTTACCCTTTTCTGGCAACCGACTAGTCCGATACTTGCAACTAGAAGAGCGATACTTAACGGCTTGAGTAATTTGATCATGCAGACCTCCCCACTCAGGGTTGTGGTGAAATTATGATGAAATTCGTGCTTATAGACAGGGTTACCATAACCCTGTATTACAAAATATTATGTGAATCAATGATGTGCAAGCCCTACGCGCATCAATCTCCTTAAATATCCCCCGTAAAAATGGAGAAATAAGCTCATTTTACCAACTTTTTCATGTTTCGTTCGTCCGATGGAGTATTTTACCGAAACGGATGTGCCCATCACGGTTCATCGGACCTACCGAAAGCATGTTCCCTGCAGGAGCATTACTTCGATGGATTTTTATCCCGAAACATTCGACTCAGGTACTTTGGAACCATGACACAACTCCGACAGATTCCGGCAGTCCATCTTAAAAAAAACCGTGAACGGAGTGTCGTTCAGGGTAACCCGTGGATTTTCTCCGGCTCCATTGCACACATAAGCGGTGATGTTTCTTCCCCCGGCGTACTATGTTCCGTCCATTCAGCTTCGGGTATGCATCTCGGCCACGGCTACTACAACTCCCGCTCGGCGATCACCGTACGGATGCTCAACCATGATACAACACCCTATGGTATCGACTTCCTCCGTGCGGCAATCACACGAGCGATTTCACTTCGTCAACCATTGCTCCGCAACGGCACCGATTCATGCCGTCTGATCAATTCGGAAGGTGATTTTCTCCCCGGTCTCATTGTTGATAAATATGCCGACGGCTGCGTGGTGCAGATTCTCACCGCAGGGATGGAACGGCTGCGCGAAACGATTTTCGACACCCTGGTCACTGTCGGTTCACCGCAGTTCATTTACGAGCGATCAGACACCGATTCACGCATCCGGGAAGGACTTGTGGAATCCGAAGGATGCCGGTATGGCGACGTTCCGGACAATCTTGTCATTAAGGAAAACGGTCTGCGTTTCCGGGTTGATATCGCCGGCGGACAGAAAACCGGTTTCTTCTTTGACCAGCGCGACAACCGGCGGCTCCTTGGCACCTACGCGTCGGGCCGTCGTGTCGGCGACTGTTTTTCCTACAACGGTCCCTTTACCCTGAGTGCTCTCACCGGCGGTGCTGTATCGGTAACAGCGATCGATCAGTCCGGGGAGGCGCTCTCGCTGCTGCAGCGGAACCTGCAGGTCAATGATCTCGACGCCGCGAACGTGACCGTGAAAAACGCCGATGTATTCCGGTATCTCAGGGAAATGGACGATCGTTTCGATTGCATCATCCTCGATCCGCCGAAATTCGCGAAGCATCCCGGTGAAGTGGAACGGGCAAGCCGGGGGTACAAAGACATCAATCTGCTCGCCTGCCGGAAGGTGGCACCGGGAGGTATTATTTTTACGTTTTCATGTTCGCATGCGGTAGAGGTGAAGCTTTTCCGTCAGATCGTCTTCGCGGCAGCTGCCGACAGCGGACGCCGATTCCAGCTGCTGCATCAACTCACCGCCGGTACCGATCATCCGGTCAATCTGGCGCATCGCGAGGGAGAATATCTGAAAGGGCTGGTCTTGCGTGCTGAACGGTAGGGGCACGCGACATGCCGTTTCCCTAACGTTCAGTCGCCACGGACACCTTCCACACGCTGTCATCCAGTGTTTTTTCCTTTTTGTAATCCAGTGTATCCAGCTCCAGTTTCGCCATGCGTTTCCCCTGAAAAACGGTAATCTCAACCCGGTAGGCACTGATGCTCCGTTTATCGACCGTTCCGAGAAATCCGGTCCTCCTGCCATCCGCCACGTTCTTCGGCCGTTCCCAGATTGAATCCCGAACACTGTCGGGCCAGTGCGTGTCAAAACAGAGAAACTCAGCGGAATCCAGCGGGCAGACGACCGAATGCCACCGGTGCTCACACCAGTCAAGAGGATACCAGCTGAAATCCTGGCGGTTATGAAAATCCCACCGTATCCAGGAGACCAGCGCTCCTTCGGATCCTGTTTTATAGGCACATATCACCGAGTTCGACGCGGCGATACGGCTGTTGCTGTCGAGCGGATACGGATCGTTACACGGCAAACAGAGATGCGGAACCGTTTTCCACCGGTCCATGACCACCTCCTCGTCGATGTACATAATTTTTCCCGTTGACCCCATGAGTACATAATAGGTCACGACGGTCCCGGTCCAGTTGCCCACCGCGATATCGACCACATCATCCACGTCGATCGATGCCCGGGGAACGTCGAATGCTTCGGGTTTCAGAACCGGCTTGCCCGCGGAGTCGATTCCGGTTTTCCGGAATCGGACCCTTTTATACGGAACGAATTCCCGCATCGCAAGAAGATTCGTCCATGAACCTCCCTTATGTGCACAGGCGATCCACTGAGGATATCCCTTTTTCATCAGATCTCCGGCCAGGTCGACAAGCGTTTTCGACCATTCAGCCTGATCATCCTTCACGCAATACCACCACAGGCTCCGTTTTCCCCGACGGTCTTGCGCCACTACAAACAGACGGTTATTGTCGGCGGCCATCAGTTTCACTTCGAGCGTTTCACCGCCGCAGTCACGGGGATTGCCGTTCGGTAACGTCCTCCAGCGGTTGCCCTCGTTCCGGTACTCGATCTTCCCTCCGAGAAGCCGATAACTGTAGTGTTTTCCCGCATCGATATAATTGCGGGTTTGTATGACGGGCGTCGTCCGGTGCAGACTGCCGGATTGCTGAACAGGTCTGTTGACAAGCCACCAGAAGGGCGTCCATGAAAGCAGATCCTCCACGCACCGGCATCCCGGCAGCAGCATCGATAAAGCGACTGCGGAAACAACCATCGCATTGCGCCCGACGGATTTTCCGGTATTCATGGCGCAACGCCTGCGGAAGGTTGCTGTCCTTTCGGCTTTATGCCGGTCGTGCGGAAGTTCACCAGTTTTGAAAGCATATCGAACCAGAACGGCGCTCCGAGTGAAACCAGTATCGTGGTAATCAGCAGTCCGAGTCCTTTGTAAATCCATCCGGCGAAGGTATACGGCATTGACCGGAGCTCCTCGTACAGGCCGTTCGATGGAGACACCCACCCGACCGGGAACGGCCGCATGGATCTGCTTTTCACGGCAACATCAACCGCCGTGGGTTCTCTGCATCCGGTGCAGGGAGTTTCATCGACTTCATCCCGAGTAATCGTTGCTGTTTCGGCAACCGGCTTCTCTTCGGCGGCGGTATTCGCCCGCTCAACCGTGGCCTGCGCCTCGAGCACCACCGCCTCACGCAGAACGGAATCATTCCAGAGCAGATTGGCCATCATCAGGGTATCGGCATTGAGAAACACCGTTACCACCATCGCCACCAGGACAAGCAGCTTCTGATTGAACCGTTTGTACCAGCCGCTTACCCGCTCCATCTGATCGTCATACCAGGCTGCCAGTTTTGACGTTGCATCATCACGCCCGCCGGCATCGATCAGTTCGGTGAAATAGCCGAGGTCGTCCCGCAGTTTTTTAAGCTGTTTACGGTCGATATCATTTTCACCACCGAACCGTTTCTTTACCTGTGCATATTCGCCGCCGAGCAGATCGGTCATCACCACAGCGAAATTCCTTGAAGAAATGTACGATGGGCGACCCTGTACGATCCGGGAGGCGAATGCGGGCAGACGGAATTTCCGGAACAGCCATGCAATACCGATCCTTTGCATCAGGCGTGATCCGGCCATGAATTCAACCAGTCGCACCAATGGTGACGTTTCTCTCTTCCTGCTGATACCGCGAAGCAACGGATGGTCGTAGAACAGGTCGATAAGCTCATCATTCCCGAGCATTCCGGCAATCGCTTTTTCCAACATGCCGTTGCGCAACTTGAAGAACCCGGATATCATTTCATTGATGGATGCGAGCACCAGACTGAGCAGCAGATAAAAAAATGCCAGACCGATAAATACATCGAGCAGCGTTGAATTGAACACACGACCTCCCGGGATAAGGTATTCCGGCGGAATAGTGATTTACAACAGCACCGGCATCCACCCCGCCAGGCGGGAAGGAGTTCACATCCGGAACCTCCTGAGAATGAACGTTCAGTGCCTTTAACCGTTATTATTCCATACAAGCTTACCTGCAAGGCAGCGACACAATTTCCTGAAGATGATCAAAAATAGGCAAATTGAACGTGTAAACCGACAAGATTTACCTCAGACCATTAAATTCCAATATCTGTTCACGCTTTCACGTTCTGAATTCTGCATTCCGACTCCTGAGTGCCGGAGAAGTTACCTGATTTTTAAAGAATTACAGAGAATGCAGAAGGTATGTCGCCGTACAGGGTGGAATATAGTTTTCGGTTAATGCAACATAGCAACGGATCAGGGGAGTATCGTGGACCGCCTCTGATATCAATCGGTTCGCCACTCCCGGATCCCCCGGTTGGGTGCTCCGGGAGACGGTTCCGTCTGCTGCCCCCACAGTGTATCACCGTCACCCGCTCTTCCGAAAGAGGTCCCCGGAACACGTGCCGTCGGGTTGCCGTTTTCAGGGAAAAACCGGTATCGGTCAACAATCCGATCTCTACCCTTTGTCAGGATTATCTCGTCACCATTCTGCCATGAAAGTTGAAATGGCGCATGCCACTTCCCTTCCAGCGGCTCATCATCGGCCCATACCAGCAGGAAGCCTCCCGATGCTATTACCGTATCGGGAAACGAGTAGGCATGCAACTGCAGTGAATCATCGGAAAGATACAGATCGGCAACACTGATCTCATTTTCACCGTTGTTATACAGCTCTATCCAGTCGTCGGTGTCCCCATGCTCATCAGTCGGCCCGTCATCACTGCTTGCGGACATGAATTCATTGATCACGATCAGCCGGTTCCCGTCGTCTCCTGTTCCCGTAGGTGAACAGGTATACAGCAACGCCGCTGCGGCCAATAGTATGTTCAACGGAATTTTCATGTATTACCACGCACTTTCAACGGTATACGGACGGGCCTGTTTTATGTATAAGGTCCGCTCAGGTCCGTCGAATTTGAATTCAACGTCCATACCGAACCGGTAGGTGTCCGGCGGCCGGTACCTGATAACGAATTCCTGTTTGATCTGCGCAAGACATCGTGCCAGTTCAAGCACCTCCTCATCGGCGAGCACCGGTTCACCGAAGTTGACATTGGAGTAGGTGAGGTATTCAATCGCCGGTTTTTCGAGCCAGTCGGGCCATAACGTATATACCAGCAGCTGATCGGACCGGAATCCCGCAGGCGGCCGGACGACGCTTATTTCCTGAATCTGTGCGTTAATGGTCATCGCGGGTACATACGGCTGGTAAATATTGGCGGTGATCGCCACACCGTTCGCCTGTTCTCCGGTAAAGGCCCGGTGCACCAGTATTCCCATCGCACAGCTGACATGATCGATCCTGAAATAGTCACGCTCTTCGAAACCACGCAGCGTCCAGAGACTCGCGTACACCTTTTTTATCGCCCCCTCGACCGATCGGTCGTCACTCCCCGGCTCGGCGGTATACGAATCGTAAAGACCCGCACCGTTGAATCCTTCGATATCCTCCACGTTCGTTGACGACCGAAACCGTACCGCCGGGTAATTGCCGGTACTGCGGATGTTTTCCTTAACCAGTTCGACGAAAGCGTCGTCGAGCGGTGCATCCAGTATCAGTTCACGCAATCCTTCGAGCTCACGTTCACGGTAGGCGGCATCCTCCCTGAACCGCCCGTCAGCCAGAAGTTCGCGCAGCCGGTCATCTCCACCGCTCGTTTTCATATGATGACGATAGTAAAAAAACGGAATCGCAAACCCGCCTTCGGGAACCGGTATGGTCGTATCGCCTACAATAATCCGTGACACCACAGCGACGTTCGCCGCCTTGGCCCCCACCGTCACCGCAGAATAAAAGTCCAGTTCGTCAAACGAGAACAACCCTTCCGTCGAATCATCACAAGCGAGGGTGATCCCCTGCTGCGGTTCACGGGCATTCCAGAACGCTTCCGCAGAGTCAATCGATACCGCCCGTATCTCGAAGGTATCGGCACGCACCCGGAAATAAACCAGCCGGTCCCATAACCCGGCAAGCCGGGAATCACTCCAGGCGTTTGCCAGTGCCATATTGGGCGTTCCCCGGTTATGACTCAGCACGTTGATGTGACTGAGCGGAGTCTGAAACTCCGTCGTGATGATCCCCGCTACTACCGGCAGGTCAATCGGTATTCCATTGACCACCACGATATCATGCCTGCCCAGATACGCCGTGGCGACCTCATCATACGGCACTTTCCGCAGATATCCGCATGCTTCCGCCGGATTGAGCGCCTGAAACTGCTGTCTGCCGTAAAGCTCCCCGTTAGTGATGAGCGGCACATCAGGAAGCTGCGCCGCCTGTTCTGCAAGCGATGTTGACGAAACAAGCAGCCTGAGTTCATCGCCGAAAAAGGTCAGTTCCTTCACCGCGGTGAACATCGTCGAAATACCCGCCGCCATTATGCGGTCATCGGAAAAGAACTGCAGCGTGAACAGTTTCGCATCCCCGAAATAATTTACCGATGCAAGATAGTAGAGACGCAGCGCACTCTCGGCATATTGTTCATTGTTGAAATCGGCATGCGAACGGGGATACCCCAGCTCCTCACGGCAGAAATCGTAATGCAGCTGATACCCGGCAGAGGATACGAAATAGGTTCTGCCCGTTGCGATTTCATACACCACCTTGACCGATCGCTCGTTGCTGAGTGTCTGCATGATCGGCGGACCGGCAAGCACGGCGAATTCATCTGGACAGCTGATGGAATCGAACCAGGTAACGGAGTCGGTGCCGTTCCAGGTACAGGTATATTCTTCCGCTTGCGGAGAAACCGCTGCAGGAGACGACGGTGTACACCGGGTAGTCAGCACCGTCGTAAAAACCGATACCAGCAACACGACCCTGAAACATCGGAACATAATCGACTGCAACCTTGTTGGTCTGAAAGGAAATGCACTCCGGCACCTCTTCCTTAAACATACCATAAAACAGAAGAGCTTTCGTCCATTTGCAGCATGGACTATAAAATAATGCAACCACCTGTTTCACTTCCGCCCGACGGATCTCCGGATCAACCGGTTCCGTTGCATCGACAACCATCACTTGCATGAGAAACGGCAGCGATCAATAAAATCCAGTACGTCGCCGGGAATCGTCCGGCGCCCTACTGCAGTCACCGTTTACGGCCTGAGTATCGTAACAGAAGGGATAGGTGCGATTATTTAAAAAAGTTTCACCTACGGTCCCCCTCATCGAGGGGGTGGTCCCGCAGTGAGAGACCAAGGGAGGTTGAAGTATTGCGGATTTCTCATTTTATCCTGCCGAATTTATACGGAGCGTCAGAAGAAATGGTGAATACTCGCTCAGCGGGATCAGGGTAAACTCAGGCTCATCATGTGCGGCAGTTGAAAGTTATTCGTAACCATTAATGTCGTCGTGTGTGGAATTATGAATCGAGCAGCTTTACAGCAGCCTCCATGGTGGGCACATACTGAACGGTATAGTTGCTTACCGTCTTGGTAACATCGGCGAACTTCACGAGTGCAGCCTTTGAGCCACCGACCACCCGTATCACTTTGCGTACTCCTCTGATTTTGAAAAATTCGATTACCCCCTTGAATACATCCTCACTCTTCTTATCTGCGGCCTCGTATCGGGAAATATCGTTGATGACATCGAATCCGCGTTTAAGTCGACTGCAGGCAGCCACCATCTCCCGGGCGATTTTCTCACTCTCCATTTTACCGATAATTCCACTTAAAATAACAGTCAGCCTGTTGTTGGCGGTATCGACAATCAGCTCGTACATGGTCTCCTCACCACCGGATATCTTCGTTTTAATGAGTCAAGGCGCGTTCTCTTTTTCACCTTTAGGGCACCTCCGCCCTTTATCCCGCTTTGAGTCGCCTCAGTGCATCACTCCCCAGCTTACGGTGGAGGAAACCTGATTTAATGTCCCTGTCCCCGTAAACGGGGACCACGCAGCAACGCGGAGTAGCGACGAAACCGAAAGGCAGAGATTAAACAGCAGAAAACGTTGATTTTTACCTGTTCAACCTCAACTGACATTTAAAATTTGAAAAACAGGTTTATACCTGACTTTGGGGCATCATTTACTATTATACTAAAATCATTCGGCCGTGGCAATCCGGTATACAAAAAACTATGCCGCCCTCAATACTTTTAAAACAGTAGTTCCTGCACCCCCCCGACCTTCGCGCAGGTGGTAAGCGTAATACCGTAGGAATCGTTCATCCATTCGGCATTCCGTGATGGCCGGGGTACGATACACTCCGCGAACCCCATTCTGGCCAGTTCCTTGAACCGGGCGGACATCGCGTTGACCGGCCTGATTTCACCCCCGAGCCCCAGTTCACCGATAAATGCGATTTCTCTTCGGACCGGTTTATTGCGGAATGAGGAAAGAAGCGCCGCCGCGATACCGAGGTCGATGGCGGGTTCCGTGACGGTCAACCCTCCGGCGATATTGAAGAATACGTCGAAATCACCGAGAACAACTCCGCCATGACGTTCAAGCACGGCAAGAAGCAGCGCGAGTTTGCGTTGATTGACTCCCGACGCAACACGCTGTGGCATGCCGAAATGAGACTTATTGACCAGGGCCTGCAGTTCCACCATCATGATGCGCGTTCCTTCGAGAATCGGCGCGACTGCAGTACCTGCCTGCGGCTGATGGCGGTTCATGAGAAAAAATTCCGAGGCATTGGCGATCTCATGCAGACCGTCGTCCGACATGGTAAGCAGCGCCAGTTCTCCCGACGGACCGAAACGGTTTTTTACCGTCCGGAGCACCCGGAACTGGTAACTGCCGTCACCTTCAAAGTAAAGCACCGTATCGACCATGTGTTCAAGCAGACGCGGACCGGCAATCGAACCGTCTTTGGTGACATGCCCGATGAATATCATGACGGCACCGGTTTCCTTTGCGAATCGGAGCAGCATCGCCGCACTTTCGCGGATCTGCGCCACCGACCCCGGAGCGCTCTGCAGGGCTTCGGAGTATACGGTCTGTATTGAATCGATGATCACCAGATCCGGAGTCGCCTCACCGAGCGTCGCGAGAATCGACTCGACCGATGTTTCCGTAAGCAGTTCCATCGCGGCGTCTCCCACCTGCAGCCGCTGTGCCCGCATCGCCACCTGTTCGGGCGATTCCTCTCCGGAAAGGTAGAGTACCCGCCGGGTTTTCCCTATCCGGGCGGCCAGCTGCAGAAGCAGTGTCGATTTTCCGATGCCGGGATCACCACCGAGAAGAATGCAGGCACCCCGCACCAGTCCTCCGCCGAGAACCCGATCCACTTCACCGATACCGCTCGTCATCCGCGGTGCCTGATCCATTGCACACTCCGCAAGTTTCCGGGCTCCGGCGGGTGCTTTTTTCGCGGCGGCAGCGGAGGCACCATATCGTGACGTCTCACCCGGCGATGCAGGAATGCGTATTTCGTGTACCGTATCCCATAGACCGCAGTTGTCGCATTTGCCGCGCCATTTGCCGTAGTCCTGCCCGCACTCAGTGCAAACATAGGCGGTTTTCGTTTTCCTGTTCATACGTGAAGCTCCCGAAGGCACTCAGGATTCATCGGCACCGTCCGAAGCGGCGGTTCCGGTTGACGACTGAAACGGTGGCGACGACGGAAACCGACGCGAGGCGGGAATTGATTTCCGGAGACGGTTCACGTCGATCGGTGCGGCATAGGTGCTCTCGTCCTCCACGGCATAATGCATTTTGCGCTGCCCGCGGATGAACTTTTGAATGTAAGGGTTCCGCGTTTTGCGTATTTCCGCGGGCGTGCCTTCAAAAATGATCTTCCCCTCGTGTATCATCGCTATTTTATCGGCGATTTTATAAGCCGAACCGATATCATGCGTTACGACGATGGAAGTCATATTCAGTTTGTCGCGCAGACTGGTGATAAGATCGTTGATCTTTTCGGTCATGATCGGATCGAGTGCGGAAGTAGGTTCATCATACAGCATGATTTCCGGTTTCATGACCAGTGCCCGTGCAAGTCCGACCCTGCTGCGCATTCCACCGGAGAGTTCCGCCGGCATTTTTTCCTTGAATTCCTCGCGCAGACCAACCCGTTCAAGCGATTCGACGATGGTATGCTGTATTTCCTTTTCGGTAAGTGAGGTTCGCTCACGCAGGGGAAATGCGAGATTCTCTCCCACGTTCATCGAATCGAACAGTGCCGCTCCCTGAAAAAGAATGCCGAACCGTTTTCGCGTCTCGTTGAACTGCTGCTGTCTGATACCGGGATAAGAGATGACCTTGCCATCGAGCAGTATTCTGCCGCCGTCGGGAAAGATGAGTCCGATTATATGGCGGAACAGTACCGTCTTTCCGCTTCCCGATTGTCCGATGATGCAGGCGATCTCCCCTTTGTTTATCCTGAGATTGATGTCATCGAGGACCGCCTGTTTTCCGAAGTGTTTTTTAAGATGTTCTATCTTCAGCATTATGGATTTTTTGCTCCGGAACCTCTCCCCTGCCGCTCTCCGGGGGGAGAGCGGACATGGAATCAATTATAATGAAATCTTCTCCCGTCTCCCCCTGGAGAGACCTGCACTGAGGCCACTCGAAGTGGACAGGGGAGAGGTGTCATCCTTCAGAATACAAGCAGTGCCATCAAAAAGTCAAATATCAGAATCAGAACAACGGATGTTACCACCGCCTTCGTGGTTGCATTGCCGACACCTTCGGCACCGGCACCGGCCAGAAAACCGAAATGCGAGCCGGTAACGGCAACGATCGCACCGAATACGGTTGTTTTAATAATCCCGAAAAACAGATCCGAGGGATTGAAAAACAGACGCAGTCCGTGCAGAAATCCATAAACGGTCATGTCAACCGAAAGCGCCACGGTGATAAGTGCCCCGATAAACGCAAGCAGCTCCGCCCAGATCACCAGAAGCGGCAGCATCAGAATACATGCGGCGGTTTTCGGCACGATGAGATATCTGATCGGATCGAGGTTGAGCACGGTCATTGCGTCGAACTGTTCGCTGTTTTTCATGGAAGCGATTTCCGCCGCGATGCCGGTGGCAACCCTTCCCGCAAAAACCATGCTGGTGATACCGGGTCCGAGTTCGTTGAGAATACCTTTCTGTACGAGCACCCCCAGGTACCGCAACGGGATGATCCCCGACATCTGGTAGATCGCCTGCGTGACGGTAACCGATCCGAGAAAAAGCGCGATAACCGAAACCAGTCCCGCCGACTCGACACCGAGCGTATACATATGCGAAATCGTCAGGTCGATATTGCGTACCAGCAGGGGCAGGCGCCTGAAGGTCACGAGTGCAAGTGACCAGTAGACGGCCACACTCTGCAGGAACCCGGCCACGGCACGTCCGGTGGAACGGCTCGCCT
>JAFGHA010000033.1 GCA_016930275.1 Chitinispirillaceae bacterium | reverse complement strand
GCGGTAAAAAAGAAACAGTGTGAAACACTGGATACCTTCCGCTTAATGAATAGAATGATAACGCGCGAAACATACCAGCCCGGGCTGAAGGCCCGGGTATCGAAATAATTAAATAGTAATAAGCCCTGTAAGGGCGGAACAACCTTTCAGTATGATCATCATCAAATGTCATTCCGTTTCCAGTTTTTCGGACACATAGAATCATGTGTCGCCCTTTCAGGGCTTACCGGATATCTGGTATAATGGTTTCTACCCAGGCCTTCAGCCCGGGCTGGTATGCTGTGCGCTTTCAGCGCTCCATGGTCTAATTCGGTGTATTTAAATGGATACCCCGCTAATGAAATCGGCTTTGCGGGAGTAAATCCGAATGCAAATATTATGGTATTAAAAGACAGTGATAGTTTAAAACAAAGTAATACAACTTTGACTGCAAAAGCAATTGATTATGCAATAAAAATGGGGGCAAAAGTTATCAATCTTTCACTTTATGGAGAAAACACAAACCAAACAGAATACGATGTAATCAAACGTGCTAATAATAATAACATTACAACTGTCGCTGGTTGTGGTAATAATGGAACTGAGAAAATAGGATACCCTGCAGCATATGAAGAAACTATAGCTGTAGGAGGTACGGGACCGGATGATAAAAGATACTCTGCTAGCAATTACGGGGCAGAAATAGATATTGTAGCGCCAGGTATGTATATTTTTAAGCTTGACGAGACGGACACGAGTAGGTACAACCTATACAGTGATGGCACATCCCACTCCACCGCTTACACAACCGGCGTGGTCTCACTCCTCCTGTCGAAAAACCCGACTCTCACCCCCGCCCAGATAAAGGAAATCCTTCACCAGTCCGCCGACGACCAGGTGGGCGACCCTTCAGAGGATACCAAAGGCTGGGACAAATACTTCGGTTACGGCCGCCTCAATGCCTACAATGCACTCAAACTGGCAAGCGGCGTAACGAAACCGCAGCGACTGCGGCAGATTACCCTTGCAAAACCGCAAACCAATTTGACATTCACCAATACCCTCCAAAAGGACGGGATGCGCTATTATTACACGCTCGCCGGCAGAATGGCCGCAGCTGCAGCCGCTCCCGGTAGGGTGCACGTTACGCCGGGCCTGTATGTCCACCGGCCGCAGGAATAAAAAGCATACCTTGTACCCGGAAGACTCCGTGTAGGGACGTTCAATTGAACGTCCCTACAGGAGGCACGACCTTTCAATCAACTGCCGGATCAAGATGGTCGATACTTTCGCTAGCAGTAAATATCTGGCCATAGGGTTCCATCGCGAATTGGCGATTCAGGTAGAATGCGCCTTTGCCTTTTAGGGATATCCCCCAGTACAGGGCCGGTTTAAAAATTTCCGCAAATTCTTCATAACCTTGTAAAAAATCGCTGTAAATGTCGTCAATCATTTCGTTGACTTCCGATGGATAAAACAAGGTAAAGCCGAAATTTAGTCCCAGCCCCCGGTAAGCACTGGCCCTGTCGAACGTTTCGCTACGCTGTGTTGTGTCGGAATTTTGGGTAAAAGCCGTGGAATAAGAGACGGATACTATGGCAGAACTGTAGAGCAGACACTTCACCAAGCGTTTAAACATAACGTTTCCATTCATAGGTTGTATTGTAACACCATTGTTAACAAAATATGTTTTACCGGGAGAACGTATGAAAATCGACGTAATTCTAACGGAGCAGGGTATGAGGATAAAGAAGCGGGTATCGAAAAGCCAGCACTCATTCCACAAAATCAAATTTACCGAGTGAAGCACAAAAAAGCACCCCGACAAACGGCTGATGGTAATTCAAATTGACAGACATTTTTGCACCATAACCAAAATACCTGAAATGTTTGCAAATAGTGAATTCAACAGGGAGACAGACCGTCTGGAATTCTATTCTTTCAAAAGCATCACCCAGGAGCTGTTCCTCGACCAGAGCACCTCTTTTTACTCCCCTGATATATCCCAATCCGATACCGAAATGGCCGGAAAAGTTGTTGTTGTCAAACAATTCCCTGCTGAAAACCGCATAGATCGTAAGATTTCTTGCCTTCGGTTTTGCACCCAAAAGACCTATCTCAGAGGAATAATATCCACATTCTGAAACAGAATATTTCTTTAACACCTGCTTAATTTCACCGCCGACCGTAAGTCCGCCCATAGAAGCACCACCGAAAGATGGAACGATAAGCAACTCTTCGATAGTACCGGCAAAAGCTATTTCCGGGGGAGAAATACCCAGGAGAATAAGCGACAAGAGAATAATGTTTTTCATGGTGTAATAGCCTGTGGAACTCGAAATTCAAGCCAGAAGGCAGTATCGATACTATTCGAATGAGCGTACAGGAACATTCAAACCCAGCAAGTGATCCGGAAAATCCTCGCACTGTTCAAAATATAGCCGATTGTGTGAGCAAAAGCGGCTTGTTTGTAAAAACACGGCATCAATTTCTGAAGTTTCCTGCGGTGTTCTTACCTGAAAAGCTCCAGGTACCTGCCGTACCCCTCTTTTTCCAGTTCCTCTTTCGGGATGAATTTCAGCGAAGCGGAGTTGATGCAGTATCTCATCCCGGTTGGTGCCGGACCGTCGGGAAACAGATGACCGAGATGAGAATCCCCGGCTTTTCCCCGTACTTCGATACGTTGCATGAAGTGACTGTTATCCGATTTTTCGATAATCGCCGAATCATTCAGTGGCCTGGTGAAACTCGGCCACCCGGTCCCGGATTCGAACTTGTCTTTCGAGCTGAAGAGCGGTTCACCGGAAATAATGTCGACGTAGATACCCTCACGGTGATTGTTCCAGTATGCGTTTCTGAACGGGGGCTCGGTTGCACTGCAGACGGCGACGTCATATTGCATTTTAGAAAGCTTCTTCTTCAGTTCATTATCGGGTGGCCGCAGCTTTTTCAGGGCATCAGGGAGTGGTTGCTCTTTCTTTACGACACTGTGACCTTCGTCACCCCACATCCTGCGAAGAAACGGAGCCCGTCCCGAACCTTCACGGTACTGCTTATAGTAAATCGGATTTTTCGCGGAGTAATTCTGGTGATATTCCTCGGCGGGATAGAACTTTTTCGCGGGCAGTATCGGTGTGACGATGGCATCCTCGAATTGTCCGGATTTTTCTAGTTTCTTCCGGGATGCTTCCGCGAGCTGCTTCTGTTCCGGGGTGTGGTAAAAAATAGCGGTATGATATTGCGTACCCCGGTCGGCGAACTGACCGTCTTTGTCGGTCGGGTTGATGTTGCGCCAGAACGCATCGAGAAGATCATCATAGGATACTTCGGAGGTATCGTAATGCACCTCAACCGCTTCGAGATGGCCGGTTTTCCCGCTGCATACCTCCTCGTAGGTGGGATTTTCCTTTTTTCCACCGGTGTAGCCGGAGACTACTTTCGAGACTCCGGGGAGGTTGGCGAACGGGGGAACCATGCACCAGAAGCAGCCTCCGGCGAAGGTGGCGAGTCCGGGTGTATTGGGGCCCGGGTTGTCGGCGGCTGACGGGTGATCGGACTGTAATAGTGACAAAGTCATGATCAGTACTCCGGTAAAAATCGGCAGAGGTTTCATATCCCACTCCTTCCAGGTCATTACCGGAATACGAAAGAGTGCGTATTTAAATTGGCAGGGGACCGGGTGTGTTTGTTTTCCTGCAGAAAACGGAATGTTACATAAATGCAGTATTTTTTCTGCAGAGTGGAGTATAATAATTATGTGGGTATAGGCAGTACCTGAAAAAAATATTGTCGGGTGTCCGGGTGAAGATTATATTGAAATTGTCCGCTTGCTGATTTCAGGAAAACCGATTGCCGCTGTTACCATATTAAGTTGATTTTTTTTCCGCACGTTCATCAAACCGGGTAGCGGTGATAATCCTCAACTGCTTCATCACCCCGCTTTCAGGAGGCTTCTCATGGTTTCTTCCGCTGGATCAGGTTTCTTCCGCTGGATCAGGTTTCTTCCGCTGGATCAGGTTTCTTCCGGTTTTAGTAATTCCTTCCGTTTTTGCAAACGACCTTGAAAACTTTACCCTTTACGCTCATTCATCCTTTACCATCGATGACCGATGCAGAATTTCCGGTGACGGACCGACAGTTATAGGGTCGGGCGGACCGCTGATGGTGAAAATCGATGACACCCTCTTCAGCGATCTCGAGAGTTCCGGTGATGCTACCGTTATGGATCGTTCAGTAGTCAACGGGAACATGTTTTCGGGAGGTTCAGTGTACCGGATCAACAACCCGGTTGTCAACGGATATGTCCGGGAGGGAATGATCGTTGAAACGCAAACGATCCCTTCCGCAACGGTCTCGCCCGGAAGCACGGATCGAACCGCTTATGCGAATGAGACGCTGGATCTGACGCCTGGAGCCTATCGCGATATTGTGCTCAACGGTAATTCGCGGCTCCGACTCCATGGTGGTACCTACCAGTTCAGGAAGATTATCGCCTGGTCCAATGTCAGCATCCAGCTTGATGCCTCCGGAGGGGATGTTACAGTCATGGTAGCTGATGAACTGAACCTCGGTGACCGTATCACGATGGAACCCGTTGCGGGCTACCTCAATCCGCAGAAAATCCAGTGGTACACCAATCAGTCTGCAGCGGTATTTCTGGGTACCGACTGCTATTTGGCCGGTACATTTACTGTTCCACACACCACGGTTAAAATCGGAGCGCGGACGATTTTCAAAGGGAGAATGTTTGCAGAAGCAATTATACTAGATCCCGACGTGAAGGTGGAAAGTGTTACCGATACCCGGTATGTTGATTCGGATTTTGATGATGTGCCGGATATCGTGGAAAACGAACTCGGCACTAATCCCGTAGACCGGAACAGTACTCCGAAGGTAGCGCAACCTTCATCGTGGTACGGGGATGCTTCGCGGGATGTGGTGGTCTATTACGACCTGAGCATGTTTCCAAAGTATTTCAGTCACACACATGTTCCGATAACCATTCCCGCAGGAGTCAACGATCGGGTGTATAATCCGATTGTCAGCATTCTTGAACCCGAAGAGATAGGTGTAACACTCGCGTTGCCTCCCGGAAATAAACTGCAAGCCGCCTATCATATAAAGGTCGGGATTGCACCGGGGACGACACTGCTATTGGGATTTCCGCTTCCGGGGGCAGGTATAGACCTGAATTACGTGAAAACCGGTCAATATCTATTACAGCATTACAATGATAGCGCAGGAATCTGGGAAACTGTTGCCATTTCTCATATAGAAAACAATGTGGTATATGCTGCTGTATCAAGTAATCAGCGGTTTACCATATCTGCGGTTCCTTTGGGTCTGAATACCATCAACGACCTGAGAGTGTTTGTTCTGGAAGACGCAACAGCAGTATTGGAAGAGAAGAATTATGCTGACGTCAACAACGATATCGAAATCACCGATGCACAGCGGCTGGAGAAAATATCGTATTCACTGAATCAGTTCCGTACTATAATGCCCCAGATGCGTTACAGTTATGTTACCCATCAGGGACTGGCTAACCTGCAACTGTATTGGGTTGAGAATGCTGTTGCATTATCCGATGAATCTTGTTTGAGATTTGAAACAGCACTGGGAAGCGGGATCTTCGCTGTCGGTCAATGGGTAGCCGGATTAAGCTTTTTACATGATGCGTGGGAAAATCCTCCTGATTTCAATAAGGTAACCATTTGTCCGGGGGTCCCAAATCGCCCGAGTGCGAATGCCAGAGAAGATAATACCATCTGGTTTAATCCTCATATGAATTACTATTCATTGGATGGGAACTTATTTGTTGCCCGGGAAGAAATTTACGATGAGTGGAACCGCAATCTGAGGGAAGAGATTTACCGGAGAGATTTTATAGATGAGAGAAACCAGGGAACAGTTGAAATTTTAAATCGAATAACCGGTAACCCGGTGCATCCGGAAAATGATGTTTTTCATCCGGCGGGTAATGAATTGGCCGGTGCTGACCTGACATGGGTAATCAAGCATGAGTTGGGTCATTGTCTCGGTCTTGGAAGTGACAATCAGCAGAGCCGCTTTATAGACCCGGCGGTTTCCGGTGTTGACCCCGATCCCGCTGGCGGGTGTCCGGCCTGTGCATGTATTGCTGCTAATTTATGCCGCCCTATAATTGATGAGTGGGAAGGTTCAATATGTTATGAAGAAGGATTTCCCAAACGCGCCCAATACTACAACAACAACATGATGCGTGAATTTGATGCGCGTGATCTTGTCGCAAATACCGATTTCGTCGTTTCCTACCCGTACATCCGCATGTTCGTCCGCATGCAGAACCGGGGCGGCGACCGTTATAACAGCACCAACTGGTACGATGTCCGCTACCGAATGCTCGAGACCCCGTTTACCATCGGTGCTGCCGACAATAACCCGGAGCGGTTCTTCGTCATGGGTCTTGATTCGGTAGTGGTGAGTACCGAAGTCGGACAGGTGTATGCAAATGGTCTTTGCATTGACCAGACAAACGGTGATGTTTATTTCGGCGATTATGCAAGGATAATGAGACTATCTGCAAACGGGACGGTTTTAACGTTTGCAGGCACCGGGATTTCGGGCTATCAGAACGGTCCTGCAGCAACAGCACAATTTCACGGTGATTTCTGTGCCCCTTTCTGTCGTGACAACGCCGGAGCGGTGTATGTCTGTGAGCGAAACGTCAACAGGATACGGAAAATCTCCGGTGGCAATGTAAGCCTTTTCGCCGGGAGCGATGCGGGGACTCAGGGTTTCATTGATGGTACCGGCAGCGCGGCACGGTTCAACTGGCCGAGTTCCATGTGTATTGATGCCGCGAACAACATTTACGTTGCCGACTACAACAACCACCGCATCCGGAGGATCACTCCTGCCGGAGTAGTAACGACGCTTGCGGGTACAGGCACGGCGGGTAATGTCAACGGCTCGTTCGCTGTCGCACAGTTCAACTACCCCTGCGGTATCGCCATCGATGCGGCCGGCAATCTGTACGTTACCGACCGGGTCAGTGTGGACATCCGGCTGCTTGACATGGGAACGAATACGGTTACCACCTTTGCGGGCAACGGAACCAGTGCCCATGTCGACGGACCTGCAGGCACGGCAAGTTTTATCGCGATTTCCGATCTGCATGTCGACCCGCGGGGGATTGTCTACGTTGTCGACGACGACATGATCCGGATGGTCCGGGATGGCGTCGTCTCGACCATCGCCGGTCGCACGGGAGATCCGGTGCCCTATCGTGATGGTTGCGGAACGGATGCCCGGTTCAGGGGAGCTAATGATGTTTGTGCTGATGCCAGGGGAAATTTATATGTTACCGAATCTCTCCATACGACACTGCGTAAGCTGAATTCCCATGTTCCTGTTACCATCAATGCACCGCTAGTGGGCGCACGGGTCGAAGACGGCGAAGACGAGGTATGGTTTGAATTCACGGTTACCGACAATCTCGATTATACCGTAACCGTTACCCCCGATGCATTACTGCTCGGCAGCGGTGCGGTACCCGTTCCGGCACCCAGTACGGTCGGTGTGGACGCTGAACTTTTCGGTCCCGACAACGAGTATCTGCCTGTGCTGAATGGTTCCGAGACTGACGGTGATGGCGTTTCAATAGCAAAAACCTTAGCGACTGGCTGCCTGGCGACAGGGCGCTACCTGCTGCGGGTTTATGCGCACAATGCCGCGTATGCCAGTGGGGCATTTTCCGTTCGGGTGTCGAATGAGAACGAGGAAGTGCTATTGCCACCGGCGGCAGGAAATGTCGCAACCGTTCCCGGAAATCTCGAAGGAGAAGGAGACAATGACTGGTTCTGGATTGATGTTCCAGTAGCGTCTACGTTGACCATCGAGACGGAGAATCGTTCAGCGGGACTGGCGACGGAACCGATAATTTATATATACCGGGATAGCGAAGGTCTGCCTGTAGGCGGAGTGCCGAGATTGAGTACACCGATAGGGGTGGGTGCGGTTCCGGGGGTGACGGAGGATGATGTTGATTTAACAAGAAGAATTCCTTTGATTAGAAGATTGTTACGTAATGGACGAACGCTAATTTCTCGTTTAGTCTTCGGTGGAAACCCGGATAATGATAACAGAATCAACGGATATGGAATTTATTGGATTCGGGTCCGTGCTGCTGGAACTTCAGAAACAGGAACGTACACGTTACGTGTAACAAGAAATTAGGGGGTGAAAATGCGAATCAACGAAATGATTTTATTGTGGTTTTGTGGATCAATTTGTTATGGAACAACCTTGACTGGGCCCTGTTCTGATCCGATTTGTGATTCAATTAACTGGGTAGTAATACAAGAAAAGTTAG
>JAFGHA010000316.1 GCA_016930275.1 Chitinispirillaceae bacterium | reverse complement strand
CTTCCTCCGCCGGGTCAGCGCCGCACGCCAGGCCGGTCGGCAAGCCGCCAGTAGATTGTTGACGCGATAGTGTTGCCCGTTTCCAAACTGAATCCCCCGACCCCAAGGGGCGACTGCGGCTCGCACGGCGCTTTGTTGAGCGCGCGGAGTCCAGAGGTATTGGCGCCGGAACACCTCTGGGCGCGGCGCGGGGGCGCCCCCTCGCTCCTGATTATTATGAGAAACGTGCTTATTTACTCCATTGCTCCATTTCTACTTTGCTACATTGTTCCATTTCTCCAAACTTGGAGAGAGTTATTTTCGGGGAGTAGCGTTCTCCGTACTTGAAGCATACCTCCGACCATGAAAGGCGGATCGTGACCATAACCCGAATACCTCCAGCACAATCCATGATTCACCCCGATATCGGCGCTCGTGCGGCACGCTCGGGAGGAGCGATGTTTGCCGCAAAAGGCATTCGCTTTTTTTTCATCATGCTGGTTAATCTCATCCTGATCAATCTGCTGGTGCCTGCTGATTTCGGAATGGTCCGCTATGTGCTTCTGGTGGTGGGAATCGCCAATCTGCTCAACGAGATGGGGTTGACAACGGCGATTGTGCAGCGGGAGCGTCTGGAACGGGAGTCGCTATGGTCTCTGGCGGTCATCTGTACGGCATGGGGCTGGTTTCTCTACGGGGTGCTGTTTTTTCTGGCGGCTCCGCTGGCGCGTTTTTTCGGGGAACCTCATCTGGTGGCTCTCCTGCGGGTGGGGGCACTGATGATTCCCATTGCCGGTATTTCGGCGGTGCACCGGGCGTGGATGCGCCGGACCATGCAGTTCGGCAGACTGGCGCTCATTGAAATGAGTGCCGCGGTACTCTCGGCAGTGGTATCGGTGACCATGGCGATATCCGGGTTCGGCGTCTGGTCGATTGTCGCAGGGTACCTGGTTTTTGAAGGGTGTATCAGTGGCGTGCTACTGGTAATCTGCCGGGTTCCGGTAGCATCGTTGCAGTCGTGGATGGTTCTGCGGCCGCTGCTGCTCTTCGGTATGGCGATCATTGTTGCCAGAATGGTTGATTACGCGCTCGGGAACGCTCCCTTTATTCTGATTGGTAAAGTGATCGGCAAGGAGGGACTGGGTCTCTTCAGTGTTGCCCATGATCTTGCGATTTTCCCGCAAATGACGCTCAATGCGGTGCTCAGTCAGGTGATGCTCTCCGCGTTTTCCCGAATCAGGTCCGACGAAGAGAAAACCGCCACTGCGTTCGGTCGGCTGCAGCTCTTTGGCATTGCGGGTGTTCTCCCGGTGCTGCTTGTAATGGCTTTTATGCCGGTCGAACTGGTGCGGGTCATCAGTTTTCTGCGTAGCGGAGACGTCTGGCTCGAAGTGGCACCGTTGCTGCGGTGGCTGGCGCTGATGGGCGTCATGTATGTGGCGACCACCTTCTCGAATGCGGTCTGGCTGTCTCAGGGGAAAGTCCGGGAATCGATCGGGGTGTCGGTCGCGATGTGCGTCACCATAATCATTGCGATCGCAATCGGTGTCCACTGGGGAGTCGAGGGGATATGTATTGCTCTGCTGGTTCGTTCGGTCGTGGTTTTTCCATTGTATGTGTATATCAATTTCCGATTGACGATGATTCCGCAGCGTGTTTATTATGATGCAGTGATTTCACCTCTTGTTGCCGGTATGGTAATGGCAGCGGTACTGATCGCTTTTCACCATTTCGTGCCCGGTACCGGGTTGCTTCGAAACGCCGGAGTTCTTGTTGCCGGGGGAATTACCGGAAGTGCCGCGTATGTGCTGGTATTTTTTCTTTTTTTCAGGACCGGATTTCAACAGATAACAGACATGGCCCGAATGGTCTTGCCTGCCGGTTTTTACAGTAAAAAGAAAGTTACGGTTTAGGCGGTCTCAACCAGTGTCAACTCGAACGTGAGGTTCTGTCCGGCAAGCGGATGATTGCCGTCGACGGTGACGCCTTCATCGTTGAGGTCGGTAATACGGGCGACAAGCGGGCCGTGGGGAGTCGACAGTTTGAGTGCAAGGCCGACTTTGGGTTCAACCGATTCGGGAAACTGGTCCCTTCCAAGGGTAAGTACCAGATTTTCATTGTGTTCGCCGTAAGCCTCTTCGTAGGGAATTGTAACGGTTTTCGTGGCGCCGACTTCCATATCGCGCACTGCGGCGTCAAATCCGCCGATTACCTGTCCGGCTCCAATTGTAAACGAAAGCGCGTCCCGGTCTTCCGATGAATCGAATATCGTTCCGTTGTCGAGCGTGCCTTTGTAGTGTACCTTTACCGTGGTTCCGTTTTCGATCATGACGTGCTCCTTTGGGATGGGGAAAATAGGGCAATTAGTAATTTTCGAGTGGAATACCCCGTTTTCCGCACGGGTAGGATTCACTGTTTCCAATTTACCCAATGGGGACTAAAGATGCAAGGCAAGTGGGGAATGCGCAATCCTGAGTGGTTTTTTGAAGATTTTTGTGCGGATACGGGGTCACGTCATGACTGTTCCTGTACCATGTCGTGGCTTGAACAGGTTTACCGAATATTTTTTCACGCGGTGTTCCGGAGTTTCAGGCACTATCCGTTGCCCCTACCCTTGGAGCTGGGCAAATCGTATCTTTTAAAAATATTATATTGTGTCGGACCGTTTCTCAATACATCCATACGGCCGTACCCCATTGAGTTTTATACATATATAAAGAAGGGACCGCATCATGGCGAAAAAAGGGATGCCCACGATAGATATCGACCAGAAAAATAAAAGTGCTGCATTGTTACAGGCGGTTGGTCAGATCGAGAAACAGCATGGCAAAGGATCGATCATGCGTCTGGGGACCGCCAGTCTCGAGGTGAATATCCCCGTGATACCGACCGGGTCGCTGGCGCTTGATGTCGCACTCGGAGTTGGCGGATTTCCGAAAGGGCGTATCATCGAAATTTATGGCCCGGAATCCTCTGGAAAAACGACGCTTGCCCTTCATGCGATTGCCAATGCGCAGAAACAGGGTGGAATCGCCGTTCTTATCGATGCGGAATATGCGTTTGACGCGGCATACGCCAAAAACCTCGGGGTTGATATCGACAACCTGCTTGTATCGCAGCCTGATACCGGGGAACAGGCGCTTGAAATCGTTGATACGCTCGTGCGAAGCGGTGCGATTGATATCATCGTTGTCGACAGTGTCGCGGCTCTGGTGCCGGCTGCCGAAATCGAAGGAGATATGGGTGACAGCCATATGGGACTGCAGGCCCGGCTGATGTCGCAGGCACTCCGTAAACTCACCGGTATCCTTTCCAAATCGAAAACAAGTCTGATTTTCATCAATCAGTTGCGGATGAAGATCGGTGTGATGTTCGGTAATCCCGAAACGACCACCGGCGGCAATGCGCTGAAATTCTACTCGTCGGTTCGTATTGATATCCGGCGGATCGCGGCGATCAAAAACGGGGATACGGTCGTGGGGAACCGCACCCGTGCCAAAGTGGTGAAAAACAAGGTTTCCCCTCCGTTCCGCGAGGCTGAATTCGATATTCTGTACGGTAAAGGTATTTCCTTTGAAGGAGACGTGCTCGATCTGAGTGTTGAGCTGGACATTGTGGAAAAGAGCGGTGCCTGGTATTCGTATAACGGCGAGCGCATCGGACAGGGCCGGGAGAAAGCCAGAGAGTTTCTTTTCGAGAACCGTGACATTCTGACTGAAATCGAAAAGAAGGTTCGCGAAAAACACCGGGCGGCGAAACGACCGGTGGTGATCGATCAGGAGGAAGAGGAAGAACCGCCCGAAGACCTGGTGTAAACGTTTCGGAACAGCGCAGCCGGACTGCAGCGATTCTTGTGCAGCGTGTCCGGCCGATACGCGGCCGGTACGTCACAAACCTATTAACAGTTTTCATTGTTGGGACCTATGAAATCATCCAAAGAAATTCGTGAGGAATTTATCAGTTTCTTTGCCTCGCACGGGCACCGTTTTATAAGAAGTGCGCCGGTTGTTCCCCAGGACGACCCGACGCTTTTATTTACCAATGCCGGTATGAATCAGTTTAAATCGGTTTTTCTGGGCGACAATCCCCAGAAACTCACTCGGGTGGCGAATTCACAGAAATGTATGCGGGTTTCGGGAAAACATAATGATCTCGAAGAAGTCGGCCGCGATCATTATCATCATACCTTTTTCGAGATGCTCGGCAACTGGTCGTTCGGCGATTATTACAAAAAGGAAGCGATCGGCTGGGGCTGGGAACTGCTCACGCAGGTCTGGAAACTTCCGAAGGAACGGCTCTTCGTTACTATCCATACCTCCGACGATGAGGCGGAAGGGTTCTGGAAAAGCGAGACCGATATTGATCCGAAGCGCATCATGCGGTTCGGTGACAAGAGCAATTTCTGGGAGATGGGCGAGACCGGACCCTGTGGACCGTGTTCGGAAATACATTATGATATCGGTGACGACGCGTCCCGGGAGGCGACGTATGCGGATCCGGTTGCAGGAGTAAACGGAGAAAATGACCGCTACCGGGAGCTCTGGAATCTGGTATTCATGCAGAGCAACCGGAATAAAGACGGCTCGCTCAAACCCCTTCCGAGTACGCATGTCGATACCGGTATGGGTTTCGAACGTATCTGCGCGGTAATTCAGGGGGTTGATTCCAATTACGAAATCGACAGTTTCAGAAAAATTATCGGTGCGGTGGCAGAACTCAGTGGGAGACCATACGAAAGAGGCGTTGCCGGAACACCCTTCAGAGTAATTGCCGACCATGTCAGGGCGCTGACTTTCGCCATCACTGATGGAGCATTTCCATCCAATGAAGGTCGCGGGTATGTGCTGCGTCGGCTTCTGCGTCGGGCATACCGGTTCGGTCGAGAAATCGGATTCAGAGAACCATTTCTGCACAAGCTCCTTCCGGTCGTGATCGATGAAATGGGCGAGGCATTTCCGGAAATAGGACAGCGTCGTTCGTACGTGGAAGAGGTGATCGCTTCGGAAGAGGAACGGTTCGGTGCCACGCTTGAACAGGGAATCGAGAAGTTCTCGGTAATGATTGATGGAACGAAAACGTCGGGGAGCACGGTACTTGCCGGCAGAGACGTATTCACCCTTTACGACACCTTCGGGTTTCCGATGGATCTGACCCGGTTGATGGCCGGTGAACAGGGCTTTACCGTTGATGAGACCGGCTATGCGGCGCTTATGGAGGAACAGAAAACGCGTGCCCGGGATGCCCGTAAATCAGACGACGGTTTTTCTCCCGAAGGATGGACCGAGCTGCGGCAGATATCGGGCACGGAATTCGTCGGGTACGATGCCGAGTCCTGCGACGTGAAGATATGCAGATACAAGGTAACTCACGAGAGCGATGAGGGTACCTCGCTGCTGCTCGTACTTGACAAAACACCTTTTTATGCCGAATCGGGCGGCCAGGTAGGTGACCGGGGAACCCTGCATTCAAAGGACAATACGGAATTACGCATCGAGGATACCGTGAAGTGGAATGATCTGACGGTGCACCGTGCCTTTTCCACGCATCCGTTACCACAATCGGTGCTGCAGCAGCCGTTTACCGCAATGGTCGCTTTTCCGAAAAGGATGGCGACACGCCGCAATCACAGTGCAACGCATCTGCTGCAGGCGGCACTCAGGAAAGTCCTCGGTGATCATATACAGCAGGCTGGTTCCAAAGTGGAGCCTGCCGGTTTGCGGTTCGACTTTACTCATTTCAAGGCGCTTTCCATCGAAGAAACAGCCGCCGTCGAACGGCTGGTGAACGAATGGATACTTGAGGATCTGGAGGTGAAAACATCCATCGAGGATCTCGAAAAGGCCAAAGCCGGAGGTGCGACGGCGCTTTTCGGTGAAAAATACGCCGATTCGGTCCGGGTGGTTTCGATGGCACCGGTAAGTAAAGAGTTGTGCGGTGGTACCCATGTTTCTTCAACCGGTAATATCGGGTTGTTTCATATTCTGAGTGAATCGAGTATCTCCGCTGGTGTGCGGCGGATCGAAGCCATTACCGGTCTGAACGTTGCGTATCATCTGGCACGAAAGGAACAGACGCTGACCTCACTCACGACGTTGCTGAAGGTGAGCGAACAGAAACTCGTTGAACGTGTGGTGACGCTTCTCGATACGGTGAAGCAGCTTGAAACACAGGTAAAGGAACTCTCCGCGGCACAGTCAACCGCCGCCGTTGAAACACTTCTTGAAGAGGCGGTTCGGTCCGGCGGGACGTTTCCGTGGTGTGTCAGAAATCTCGGCGTACTCGATAAAACGGCTTTTACACATCTTGCCGACGCGGTGAGCGACGCCATCAAATCGAGAAATCTTGTTGCCACAACGATTGTCGTCGGGGCCGCGGTTGAGGGGAAGGCTCTTTTCACCGCCGGTGCCGGTATCGATGCGGTGAAACAATTCGGCGTTCATTGCGGTGAACTGGTGAAAACCGCAGCACGATTGGCCGGCGGCGGAGGCGGCGGGAGTCCCACCCGTGCCCAGGCGGGCGGGAAAGATCCCTCCAGAATCGACGATGCGCTTTCGGCGGCAGCTGCACTCCTCAAAGAGAAGGCCGGAATGTAATGGAAACAAGGATTTTTGATGCGGTGACACGCCGATTGCGGGAGGGGAAAAGGGCCTACTGGGTGCTGCTTGATCCGGATGATTTCTCGGTTGACCAGGCTGCTCAGATCGCCCTGGAATCGCAGCGGTGTGGAGTACATGCACTTCTTATCGGCGGCAGCCTTCTGCATTCGAATCATTTCGATGAATTCGTCGCTGCGGTAAAAAAATCAACGGAGCTGCCGGTGCTGCTTTTTCCCGGTGATTCAACGCAACTCTCCACACATGCGGACGCGCTTCTGTATCTCTCGCTGGTTTCGGGACGTAACCCTTCGAACCTTATCGGAGAACATGTCAAAGCGGCACCGCTCATCAAGGATCTCGGTATTGAACCGATCCCCACGGCGTATATGCTGGTGGAATCAGGAGCGGTCAGCAGTGTCGAGTTCATGAGCAATACACGGCCACTTCCGCGCACCAAACCGGCGATTGCGGTCGCGCATGCGCTTGCCGCACAATATATGGGCATGAAGCTCATTTATCTTGAAGCCGGGAGCGGCGCGAAACAGTCGGTTCCTCCCGAAATGATACAGATGGTAAAGTCACAGGTTGCCGTTCCCGTTATCGTCGGCGGCGGTATCCGTGACAGCGCGACGGTCGTTGAAAAGCTGGAAGCCGGAGCGGATATCATTGTTACCGGCAATATGCTGCGGCATGAAAACGGTATTTCCCTCATGAAAGAAATAGCGGCCGCGGTCAATCGATTCTGAATGTAAAAATCAGCAGCCGGCTGCTTTTATGATTTCATCTTCATTATTGCTGCGTGGAAACCGGTACTTGGCGGAAGGGACTATACGCCTTTCATTATCCGGTCTTCCGAAAGAACCTTCCTGACAATCGCGGCGAGATTCTTATGGTCGAATGGTTTCATGACAAATGCTCTGATACCGATTTCGCCGGCTTTTTCCGCATCCATAATGGCGCTGTACCCGGTACACATGATGATCGGTATCTCCGGGCGGATACGGAGCAGTTCCTCGGCAAGCTTACCTCCGGTCATTTTCGGCATTGTCTGGTCGGTGATAACGCAGTCGAAGTCGTCCGGAGTGTGACGGAATCTTTCCAGCGCCTCCTCGCTTTTCGTGAATGAGGTAACCCGGTAGCCGAGCAGCTCCAGCCCGCGGCAGGTGACGTCGTTGACAATAGATTCGTCGTCAACAAACAGAATGCGTTCTTCACCCTGCAGCGAGGATTGCTCGGTTTCCAGGCCGGAGGTCTTTTCATTCGTTGCCTCGGGAAGGTACACGGTGACGCACGTTCCGCTTTTCGGGCTGCTCTGAATTGTGATCATTCCATTAAGACGCCGGATAATACCGTGTACAATGGCAAGCCCCAGTCCGCTTCCTTCACCGATATCCTTGGTGGTGAAGAACGGATCAAAAACCCGTTCAAGAAATTCCCGGGGAATACCGCTTCCGGTGTCGGTTACCTGCAGCTTGAGATACACGCCACTTTCCATGCGGTATTCAGGCGGAAGCTTGTCCTTTGAAAGTTCCTCGCGGTCAAGGCTCACGGTCAGAGTGCCTCCCTGTTCCTCCATTGCTTGCGCGGCATTGGTACAGAGGTTGAGAATAACCTGATGTATTTCGGTTGGATCGGCCAGAGTTTTTCCGTAGCGGTATTTAAATATTTCTTTTATCTCGATGCCCGGAGCAAGTGTTACCCTGATCAGTCGCAGAGCCTCTTTTATGGCAAGATGCAGATCGACCGGAGTCGGTTCATAGGTGGATTTACGGCTGAAAATAAGAATGTGCCGGACCAGTTCCTTTGCGCGCATGCCTGAGCGGAGAATTCCGGAGATATCATGGGCAAGCTGATCGGAGGGGGGGGTTTTCTGCTGTGCCATTTCGGCAAAACCGATGATGGCCGTCAGAATGTTGTTGAAGTCATGCGCGATTCCGCCCGCAAGTGTTCCAATTGCATCCATTTTGCGGTTGTGGCGGACACCCTCTTCAATAAGGAATTGTTCCTTCTGTTCCTTTTTTACGGATGATATATCTCGGGTTATCCCTTCGACGCCTATGAATGCACCGTTTTCATCTTTGAGGATAATCGCATTTGTTGATACGGTTATAAAAGTTCCGTCTTTCCTGGTAATATCGCTTTCAAAGTTTTCGACGAAACCCTCCGCATGGAGTTGTTCGAGGAAATACTCACGATGCTGGGGATCCCGGTAGAAGTCGGCAATCGGTTTTCCGATAAGCTCCTGGGGTGTGAACCCGAATGTTTTCTCGGCTGAAGGGGATATGAGGGTGATGATTCCCCGGTTGTCGGTCTGGTACCATACGTCAATAGACCGTTCGAAAAGATGACGAAAATGCTGTTCCGATTTACGTGTATCGTGGAGGGCGTTTTTAAGTACTCTGATGTGTCGGACCAGGATGATTACCACAATGATCGCAAGAACTGAAATAGTGCCAAACAGTAGTACTGTTCCCGAGATCACTGCCGGTCCTTGATTGAATGTAGTCCGCCAGAAGGCATGAGATGAAAATCCGCGCCTGATGCATTACCAATAATTGTTTAAAATTATACGATTATGACGTATTCCGGTCAAAGGAATTAAAAAGATGAAACCAGGTATAGCGACAAAAATAAAGAGGTGTCGTGCTTACTTCCGGTATCGGTGAATCAGACCCTCGGTTCGTCCGCGACGGTGTCGACATTCGGAGGCCCGTGAAGAGGAACAGAAAATGCGCAGTAGAATAATTCCGGCGATAAATCCGCCGATGTGCGCCCAGAAGGCGACACCCCCGGAGCTGCTGCCGAGCGAGAAAAAACCGCCGAAAAACTGGATCAGAAACCAGTAGCCGAGCATGAGAAATGCGGGAACGACGATCCGGGTAAAGAAAAAGCCGAAAAAAACCAGCATGTGTACCGGTGCGCGGGGAAAGAGAAATGCATACGCACCCATCACCCCTCCAATGGCTCCAGAGGCGCCAACCATCGGAATCGGACTTGCCGGACCGGCAAGAATCTGGGCGAACTCAGCCGCAAATCCGCATATAAGGTAAAACAGGAAAAATTTGACCGGCCCCATCACATCTTCAACGTTGTCGCCGAATATGGCGAGAAACCACATGTTGCCGATAAGGTGGAGCCAGCCTCCGTGCATGAACATGGAGGTGAGCAGCGATGTCCAGTTGGGCTGTGCCTCGATAATGTATGCCATTTCCCTGCCAAGCGGAAATTCGGTACCGGCGGGTATCCGGCCGAGCAGCTCACCGGGGATAAGCCCAAAGGTATAGACGGATTTAAGCAGTCCGGGATGGAATCCGGCACCCTGCAGAAAGATCCACGAGGCAACATTAAGAGCGATAATGGTAAAGGTGGCAACCGAGGTATGCAGTGTCGGGTTTTCGTCTCGCAGTGGTATCATTGTACCGGAAATATAGCTGATGCATCGGGGAAAATTGAAGTATGGTAAAAATCAGCGGGTGGTAACCGGGAGGTAGAACCATACAGGACCGACGGCATCGTACCGAAAGATGTTTGTTACGGAAATAGCCGGGAGAGCACGCAATATTCACCAGGTTAGTCCGAACTATTGAGTAATCTTGTAAACAATTGTCTCAAAAACCATTTTAGTTACCATGATTTTAAAAAATCTGCAGAATTTACGGAAAATCAGCGTACTGCTTTTTGCCGTACTCTTTACCGGTATTTCACCGGCACACAGCATTATCCATGTGCATACAGAGTTTGAAGCTGCGGCGGACGATCACTGTGACGGTTTTGATTCCTTCGAAACCGGTCTGCACCTCCACGATGCATCCGCACCTCATGATGATTGCAGCGAAATGCATTGCAGTCTATCTTCATGCCTCCCCCCCGCGAAAATCACCACCGGTACCTCTCTGGTGGAGCACCTGCCGGTTCCGGTTGCCCTCTTTTCACCGGTAGTTCCCACCGACGGTCAATGCACCGTATCGCAGTACCGGCAGCCATGCCTGCCATCCCCGTCTGAACATATTGTTCTCCGTATCTGACATCTTCCGCGACGTACATTGTCGGCTCATATCCTGACCTTTTTACACTGATAATTCACAGGAGTGTTCATGATGCATTCTGTTGCCGCATTTTGCGGTATACTGGTTCCATGCTGTATTACGTTCGTCAATGCCGCCGATTCACTTTCGTTGCCTGAGGCTGTTGCAGCGGTTCTTGAAAATCATGCACTGGTTCAGGAGGTGCGAAGCCGGATCAGGGCGAAGGAACTGGGGGTGGATCAGTCGTCGCTTTTACCGAATCCGGAAGTAGAGGTTGAAATAATCGGCTCCCGCGCAGAGGAGATCGAGGGGAGGATCAGTCAGACTTTTGAACTCGGAGGAAAACGGGCGGCGCGCAAGGCATTGTCCCGGCACGAAGTCTCCTCCGGCAAAGCCGAGATGGCGATTGCAGGACGCGATATAGAACTGGAACTTTACACGCAGTATCTTGATCTGGTTGCAGCGGTCGAAAAACGCCATTTTGTTGATTCGATGCGGTCTCTCGCCGCGGAAATGCTACGGGAAACGGTACTTCGGGTGAGTCGTGGCGCCGCAAGTCCGCTCGATACGCTCAGGCTGCAGATCGAATGTGATGAACTGGCATTACAGCAGCTTGAGTTGGCGCAGGAGGAACAGGGTGCCCGCAGCGCATTTACCGCATTGTGCGGAGATTCCCTCGCGCGGATGATTGTTCCTGCAACGATACATCGGTCACTGGAACTTCCGGAATTCACGAGCGCGGTAACGTCAATCAGACAACGCCCTGACGTTGTCGCTACCGGATATGCTCTGCAGCGGTTCGATCTGGAGGAGGCTCTGGCAGGGGCAGAGCGGTATCCGGATCTGGTTGCTGCCGCAGGGGTCGCCCGTAACGGAACCGAAAAAACACATGAGCCCCTGCTTGCTGCGGCTATTGATCTGCCGTTGTGGAACCGCAGCAACCGGTCCCGGCAGATCATCGCGCAGGAGCGCAGTGCCGAAGAGCTCAAATCAGCCTACCGGCTTGCACAGGACAGTGTGCAACTTTCAACGTTGTACGACAAGTTTCGTATCTGTGAACAGCGCCTCGCATTGCTCAGCGGTGCGACGGTTTCACGGTCGGAACAACTGGTGGCGATGCTGGAAACCAAGTATGCGAACGGGACGGTCGGAATCGCCGAGGTGATTACCGCCCGGAGCAACCTGTTGCAGCTCAAGGCGGAAGAACTCGATCTGCATATTGAAAAGGCGCAGGTGGTGCTTGCCGTTATGGCGGTTTCGGGAATGACACTGGAAGTGGTTAAATAACAAGGAGCGAACATGCGGAAGTTAACGTACAGGTTTTTGGCGCTGCTTTTGGCACTGTCGTTATGGCAGTGTGAGCAGGCGGGAAATGATCATGATGACGTCCATGCGAAAGCCGGGAGTGAAAACCTGCATGCGCACGCGGATCACGATGCGGATCACGATAAAGAGGTACCTGAAGAGCATGGTGAATCAGAGCACGATGCTGATGGCGAACATGGTGAAACCAGCGGAGATCATGCAGACCGGGAACATGAAGAACATGCGGATGAAGCCGACCATCAGGGGGAGGAAGAACACTCAGGACACGACGGGCATGGTGAGCACGGTGACGAACTACTGGTTCGGTTGACCGGTGAAGGAGTGAAACTGGCCGGTATCACTACTGCGGTTCTCGGTAAACAGACGTTGCGGCAGTCGGTGCTGCTGCCCGGTGAGGTGGTTTTCAACGAGGAGAAACTGGCGCATGTGGCACCGCGTTTCGAAGGAATCATCAAAGAGGTCGCTGTTGCAACAGGCAATCAGGTTGGTGCCGGAGATGTTCTGGCGGTTGTTGAAAACAATGAACACCTTACACGCTATAGTGTAACAGCGCCGCTCAGTGGCAGCGTAATAGAGAAACATGCCGTACGGGGAGAATTCGCAACTCCTGAAAATACGCTTTTTGTGATTGCCGATCTGGCAACGGTATGGGTCCGCTGCTTTGTCAATCAGCAGTATGAAGCAATTGTCCGGGAGGGGCAGCGGGTGACGGTACGGTCGGTCGGAGCGGATCTTTCAGCATCGGGAACGGTCGATTACCTGCCGCCGGTGATTGACCCGGCAACCCGTTCATTGACGGCACGGATTGTCCTGCCCAATCAGCATGGCAAGTGGCGGCCGGGGCAGTTTGTTGATGTCGAAGTGTCGGCGCAAAAGGGTCGATCGGTTCTTGCAGTGGAACGGGATGCGCTGCAGCACATGGGAGAGAAGAACATCGTGTTTGTCCCCGACGGGAACAACAGCTACAAACCGGTGGAGGTGGTATCCGGAGAAAGTGATGCGACGTATACGGAAATAGTCGCCGGGCTCGACAGCGCAGCGGTGTATGTTGCCGGGGGCGCGTTTGAACTCAAGGCGCAGTTAGTCACCAGTACACTCGGTGAACACGCCGGACACGGTCATTGAGAGGGCGAAACGCATGAAAAAGTTCATATACGGAATACTTGACAATAAAATAATCGTGCCGGTACTGCTCGTGGTAGTGCTGGCAGCGGGATGGTGGCAGTACCGGTCGCTTCCGACCGATGCCTTTCCCGACATTTCTCCGGTGATGGTGCCGGTATTCGCCGAGGCGCACGGCATGGCACCGCAGGAGGTGGAGCGGTTGATCGTCGTTCCGATAGAATCGGCAATGAACGGTCTTCCCGGTGTCGCTCAGATCAAGTCGACAAGTGCGTTCGGCATGGGAGTGGTGTATGTCTACTTCCACGATGATGTCGATATTTACTTCGCGCGGCAGATTGTTGCCGAGCGGCTCGCATCGGCAATGGCGCAGCTTCCCGATCTCCATGAGCCTCCGGTACTTGGGCCCATCTCCACCGGTCTCGGGGAGGTGTTCATGTATTACCTCCGCGCCGACAGCACCGTTAAAACCGCCGGCAGGGATATCACTACCTGGCTGCGCGAGGTGAATGACTGGGTGGTCAAACAGCAGCTCCAGACCGTTCCCGGAGTGACCGAGATTCTTTCGATGGGCGGCCATGTGCTGCAGTATATGATCGAAACCGATCCGTTTGCACTGCGCAAGTACGACATGACCCTCGAGGATATCATTACAGCGGTACACAGTAACAATCGTAACGCCGGCGGGCAGTTCCTCGTGCTTGGATCGGAGGAATATCTCGTTCGGGGTGTCGGGTTGCTCGAAGGGCTCGATGACCTGCGTTCCGTGCAGGTCAAGGTGCACGAGGGTGTTCCGGTTACGCTCGGTGATATCGCACGTATTTCCTATGGCAAGGAAGTCCGACGCGGCGTAGTTACCCTCGATGGCACCGGAGAGGTGGTGGCGGGAATCGTCATGAAGCTCTACGGTGAGAATACCTCACGGGTGATCGCCGCACTCAATGAGAAAATTCCTGAAGTTGAGCAGAGCCTCCCCCCGGGGGTGCATCTGGTTCCCTACTACAGTCAGAGTACGCTGGTGAACAAGGCGACTTCAACAGTGATTACCGCACTTCTGCAGGGGGCGCTGCTCGTGATTGCGGTACTGGTACTGTTTCTGGGAAATATTGCCGGTGCCGTTGTCGTAGGGCTGTCGCTGCCGATCTGTGCCGCAATCGCCGCCATAATCATGAAGGCCACCGGCATGTCGGCAAATCTCATGTCGCTCGGCGGGATCGCGATTGCCATCGGCATGCTCGGCGATGCGTCGATAGTGGTGGTGGAGAATATCCGACGTCATCTTGACGGCGACCGTGATCATCATCACCGGGTGAGTAAATCAATTGCACGTGCGGTCCGCGAGGTGATCAGGCCGATACTGTTTTCGGTTATCATCATTATCGTGGTGTTTCTTCCCCTCTTTACACTGCAGGGTATTGAACGGAAAATGTTCGCTCCCATGGCGGGAACCATTACCTTTGCCCTGCTCGGATCGCTGGTTGCCGCATTTCTTTTTGCACCGGCACTCTCGTCACTTCTGCTTCGGCGGCGCTCCGGAGGTGAGTATGTGGTAACCCGGATAATCAGGGCCGCCTACCAGCCGGTTCTCGGGATGGCGCTGCGGTTCCGGTGGCCGGTGGTGGCGGTTACCGCGGCGCTTTTCGGTGGTGCGCTGCTTGTGCTGCCGCATCTGGGCACGGAATTCATTCCGGTTTTGGAGGAGGGGGTCATTCAGATCAATGTGGTGATGGCACCGTCGATATCACTTGAAAAGGCAACTGAAACCATCATGAAAATAGAGCGTGAGTTGCGGTCGTTCCCTGAAGTTGACCGGACGATCGGAAAAATCGGGCGCCCCGAAGCCGGCAGCCATCCGCATCCGGTCAATACGGCGCATGTTCAGCTGACGCTTAAAAATCATGAAGACGACGGCATTCTCCGTTCAAAGCATGAACTTGTTGAGCAGATAAGTCTGCGTCTCAAGCAGTTTCCAGGAGTACAGTGCAGTTTTTCGCAACCGATACAGAACATGTTCGATGAGCTGCTCTCCGGAGTGAAAACGCAGCTGGCGATCAAGGTGTACGGAGAAAACCCCGATACCCTGCGGGTGCGTGCCGAGGCGGTGCGTGCAGCGATAGCCGGTGTTGACGGGCTTGTCGATCTTGCCACGGAACAGAATTTCGGACAGCCGCAGGTACAGATCGTTGCCGATCGCAGGATGTGTGCCCGGTACGGAGTCAATGTGGCGGAGATCATGGAGGTGGTTGAACTTGCCGTTGGCGGAGAGGTGATCGACAACGTCTTTCTCAATACACGGCGTGTTGGAATCTTCCTGCGGTTCAGGGAGACGTACCGTAATACCCCCGAAGCAATCGGTAACATTCTGCTGCGCGGGGCTGATGGCGCAATGGTGCCGCTCTCACGGGTTGCGGAGGTAAAGATGGTCGTGGGTCCGG
>JAFGHA010000315.1 GCA_016930275.1 Chitinispirillaceae bacterium | reverse complement strand
GGAGATTTCAATACCGTGAATCTGGCCTGGCTGAACTGGCAGCTCAAGGGTGACGAAGGCGCCACCGGAAAAGCGCTGCTTATGGGTGATAATTGCAAGTACTGCAAGGACAGCGGCTGGGAGTTCAAGTCGGCCAACTGGGACTGATACCAACACCATGTAACGAATAGTTGCCATAGGGAAGAATCCCTGCCTCCTCTTCTCTCCCTCACCTGGCGGGGATTCTTTCCTCCTTTTTTACAACCGGTACGGCCGCCGCTGTCAGGCGGAATAAGGCCGTCCGGTTGTTGTCAAGTCGTTCCGGTTCAGCAACAGCCGGATCGATCGGAGCTGATACACCAACCTCTGACGGAAAATTCACATGAAGTGCCAAAAATCAATTGTCCGCAGTATTCCCTATTTTCCTGAATGCCTGACCATTGTTTTCTTGATGCTCGTATTCACGACGATGGCTTATTCTCAAAGAGTTTCTTCCAATGAGCAACGATTCATCTGGTTCGGTACGACTCTCGATCCACAGACGGTCATGAATGAGTCACGTGAACTGGCGGAAGAACTTACCGATTCTTCCATAGCGCAGTGGCAGGCGAAAGGTGACCAGCACCGAACGTACCGGTTTGAAGCGGCCGGTGCCGATGAACCGTATCGACTCTGTGTGCCGTCAAGCTGGGACGGAACCTCAAAATTACCCCTGGTTATGTTCCTTCATGGCGCGGGGAGTAACGAGAATACTTATGTGGACATGAACAACAAACAGATGATCAACCTTGCGGCGGAGCACGGTTTTCTTCTGGTTGCTCCTCTGGGAGATAAGGGAGCCTACGGGAATTTTCTCCGGCTTTCGGCGCCGTTCGGTAATGAACAGGGGGGGCGTGACCTGATGGCGCAGGTGACCTCATCGAGCGAACGGACCAACCAGCTCAGCGAGATGGATGTGATGAACGTTCTGGAAATGGTGCTCCATGAATATCCTGTTGACCGGGATGCGCTGTTTCTTAGTGGACATTCGATGGGAAGCGGTGGTACCTGGTATATTGGCGGAAAGTATTCAAGCTATTGGCGGGCGCTTGCACCGATGTCCGGACCGTTCGTCCAGGAATCCGGATACCCCTGGGACCGTCTGCGAACGATCCCCGTGTTTGTCACCGAAGGAACACAGACTCCCTCGCTTGAGGGAAGCCATGCAGTACGTGACTGGATGCGTGAAAACGGCTTTCCGTTGAAGTACGAGGAAGTGAATGCCGATCACGGCGGAATGATTCCCCTGGTACTGCCGCATGTTTTCGAGTTTTTCGACAGTTGCTATACCCATCCCGTGAAGGTCGCCGAACCGAAGACGGCAGGACGTTTTCACCGGTCCGGCGAATTCATAGCACAGTACCGGTCTTCCCGGACGCTGCGGATAACCCTGCCGGCGCACCTCAACTTTTCTGATGCGACTCTTTCAATCATTGATCTTTACGGGAGAACCCGCTGCCCGCGTCGTCGTATCACCTGCAGTGCCGAAGATATCGGTATAAACGGTCTCACCCTTTCCGCTGGTACGTATCGGGTGGTGCTGCAATCCGGTTCCCGGAAGATCTCCGCGTCGTTTGTGGTGACCCGCTGACCGGAACAGTCTACCAATATCTCCATTTATGACGCTGTTCTATCCGCGACTCCGGGGATACTCCTTTCCGATGAGTGCTGGACTGCTGCTGGTGAAAAAAAAATGAGTGATTTTCAGGAAAATACAGATTAATTGATTAAATTTCATTAAAAACGAGATTTTTTATGGTAGGTGGTGAAAGATAATTCATCACTTTATTTGTGGGCGACAGGTTTATCCGATCAATTCCCGCCATATTGAGCTATATTGCTGAACAGTTATGGTGAATATCTTCGATTATCTCGATTACCGTGAATATCTTCGTGATTATTATGCGGAGGCAAAACGGAACAAACCGTTTTTTTCCTACCGGTTCATCGGCAACCGGGTGGAGATGGACTCGAGTTATGTCATCAAGGTGCTGCAGGGAAACCTCCACATAACCGTGAAAAAAATCGACGCGTTCATACAGCTTCTTGAACTCGATGAAAAGGAAGCGGAATTTTTCGAGACGCTCGTTCATTTCGGCAGGGCAAAAACCGAACGGCAGAGAAAATTGTATTTCGAAAAGCTGTTCACCATTTCATCGGTCAAGGCAACCCGTCTGGATGCCCATCAGTATGAATTTTTCCGGAAGTGGTACTACAGCGCTGTGTGGAGTATCGTCAACTGCGTACCGTTCAAGGGAGATTTTCATGCACTTGCAGGAAAATGCATGCCCGCGCTATCGGTAATGGAGGCGAAACGGGCGGTGAAACTGCTGGTACGGTTGGGGCTCGTCGAAAAGCGCGACGACGGCAGCTATGTCACGACCGGTCGTAATCTGACTACCGGCTGGCAATGGCATTCCGAAGCGATCGAAACGAACCAGCGGGACATGATCGCTCTTGCGGGTGAGGCTATCGGCCGGTTCGACCGGAATGACCGTGATATTTCGACCGTGACCATGTCGGTCGACGAGAAGTCCCTGCCGGAAATCAGGGAATACATTCGTCAGTTCCGTTCATCGCTTATCAAAATCGTGAACAGCTGCAACGGAACCGGCAGAGTATACCAGCTCAACGTGCAGCTGTTTCCGCTGAGTACGGATCTGGAGCGTGATGCATGAACAACCGCAGCAGGACCGTTGTATACTTGATCACCGTCGTCATGACGGTGTGCTTCCTGCGCTGTACTCCCGATCCGGTGTCGGGTGGCGGAACGATTGAGACCACGAACGGCGTCGTGGGTTCGGTCCGGTATGCTGATGAAACACCTGCACCGAATTCGATCGTCCGGCTTTTTCGGGAGAACTATAATCCGGTTGTCGACGGGGCACCCGATACCCGTTTCACTGATACCGCCGATACGGATGGCATCTACCGTTTCAGTGATATCGCTCCCGGTACCTATACCGTTATCGCACGGAATCAGGAAACCGCCACCGGTTTTCTTGAACGGGATGTTGAGGTGTTTGATGATTCAGTGACAACGGTCGGGGACGGTCTGCTTGAGGGTAACGGTTTCATTACGGTGGATTTTTCTTCCGGTGGTATGGCCGATGGCGACTATGTCTATATTCCCGGAACAGATCTTTCCGCACCGGTCAATGGTGACGGATCGGTGGTATTCGGTGCGATTCCACCGGGAACTTTCTCTACCCTGTTACTTTCTTCCGACCGTGGGGGGATACGGAATCTTCTCCGTGAAACGATCACCGTTGTTTCAGGGGATACGACGGTAATCGAACTGCCGCTATGGAACCACTGCAGAAAACTCGTTCTCAACACGACTTCCGCAGGAGCGGGCATTTCCGGGGATGTTAACGGATTCCCGGTGCTCGTCAGGCTTTCCGCTGCATCATTCGATTTTTCACAGGCGGATGGCAGCGGCAGGGATATCCGTTTCACCTCGCCGGATGGAAAAGTGCTATCGCATGAAACGGAACAGTGGGACAGTACCGGCGAGCGGGCCGCCCTCTGGGTGAGAGTCGATACGGTGTACGGTAACGACAGCACCCAGTTCATCATGATGTACTGGGATAATCCGGCGGCGGTTGACGGATCGCATGGCGATCAGGTTTTCGATACAACAATGGGATTTCAGGGTGTGTGGCATTTAAGTGGGTATGCCACAGATTCCGCCGTCGATGCGACCGGCAACGGGTATAACGGAATTTCACCGGATACCTGCCATCCCGCCGCGATGAAGGGGATTGCGGGGGATTGCCGGGGATTCGACGGGGTTGGAGATTATATCACCATGCCGAATACCGCCGACAGCAGGCTTGATTTTCCTGAAGAGGGACAGTATACCGTGAGCGCCTGGATAAAACTTGATACATTGGATGGCGAGCCGCATCTGATCGTTGCGAAAGGGTTTACACAATATTTTATGAGGTTTACCTATTTCCCATCCGATTCGGCATCGTGGGAATTTGCTGAATTCAGTGAAGCCGGCAGGTGGCAAGCTTGCACAACTCCGGCGGCGAGCGGGCAGTGGGCACAGCTTGTCGGCGTCAGGGAGGGAAGCAGGCAATTGCTTTACTGCAACGGAGTCCTTGTCGACAGCGTACCAAACATTTATCCGAACAGTGATTTTTCACGAGACGTGTCAAATGACCTGTCAATCGGAAAATTCCTGATAGCGGTCGAAGTGCAGGGGGTGGTAGAAAATAGTTACTGTTTTTTTAAAGGTTCCATTGATGAGGTCCGTATTGCGAGTTCCGCGCGAAGTTCCGGCTGGGTCAGACTCTGCTACATGAATCAACGGCCCGATGATCGACTGGTCATATTCAAGTGACGCCTGCCGAGCTGCCAGTCGAACGGGCATGTTCAATAGATAGCAATAACAGCTGATGGTCATCAGTTGTCAAGTTTCACATTAACGACGGGGGAGCAACCATGAAACAGGTACTTTCCGGATGTCTGATCCTGATGATAGGGCTGGGATTGTCCGCGCAGACAGTTGCGATCAGCGGCGAAGTGACGAATCAGAGCGGCGACGGCATCAACCGTGCCATTGTCAGGCTCGCATCGAAAAACATTGAGGATACGACCGGTGCCGACGGGGCCTATACACTTGCGTCCGAAGTGTCATCGGTAAACAACCTGACGATCCGGTCGGGGGCGGATGCGATATCGTTCAAGTGCAGTATGGTCGCGGTTCACCTCGCGCAACCGGCGCCGGTGCGGATGGAGCTGTTCGATATGCAGGGTAATCTGCTGCAACGTGTTGTAGAGAACTACGCCTTGGCGGGAACGGTGCTCTTTGATGCGATGAAACATCATCGCGCGGCGAACATGATGGTGATTCGCGTTTCCATCGGACGGCGTACGACATTGTTCCGCTTTCTGCCGTTTGCCAACGGATACGGCAATGTTCCCTCTTCGGGAGTTGTTGCATCGGATGACCTACTGGCAAAACAGCTTGCCGTCAGTGATGAACTGGAGGTGTCGGCTGCCGGGTATGTCACGAAAACGGTGCCGATCACTTCGTACGAGGGAACGGTTGATGTTACCCTCGAGATGGAAGAGGTGGGGGAGTGCACACCGTCAAAGACCGCAAGCCAGACGGTATCTGGCAGCGGGCCGCACGACGTGGTCATCGAGACGAATTCCGACCCCGGCATCAACAAAGGCACTATCTACCGTCCTAAGGATTTGGAGCCAGGAAAAAATTACCCGATCTTTGTCTGGGGAAACGGGGGTTGCTCTCAGAACGGACTCTCGAACAAGGCGGCCATGGGCGAGATCGCCTCGTGGGGATATTTCGTCGTCGCGGATGGCACTCCGGACGGCACCGGTAATACTATGATCATGGGCGACGACATGGGTGATCCGAAGCCCTTTTACGACTACATTACCTGGGCCATTGCGGAGAACAGGAAACCATGCAGCGCGTACTACCAGAGCCTCGATACGACGAAGATCGCATCCGATGGATTTTCGTGCGGTGGAATGATGTCCATACACGCCGCCGGTGATCCCTGCTTCTCAGCCATGGGGTACAGCAGCAGCGGACTGTTCAGTGAGAGTCCGACTAAATGGAAGAAGATTCACACGCCGTTTAAGATCATGAACGGCGGCCCAAGCGACGCAGCCTACGAAAACGGCCAGAGGGACTATAACGGCATCAGCGCCCTCGGTATTCCGATTATATATTTTGTCAAGACCAGCGCCGGACATGGAGGGGATTTGAATAACGGCAAGGGAGACTTCAATACGGTCAATCTGGCCTGGTTGAACTGGCGGCTCAAGGGTGACGAGGGGGCGACGGGCAAAGCGCTTCTCACCGGCCCGGATTGTAAGTACTGCAAAGCCAGCGGCTGGGAGTTCAAGGAGGCCAATTGGGAGTAATTATTTGCCGTGTGAAAGATATGTCAGTCGGTTTAATACTATTAATTGATTCTTATCGTTTTTTTATAAAGAGGAGGCCTGGTGACAGGCCAGTTTGACCCCACCGCGCAAAAGGCCGTCTGGCCCTCCACAGGCAACTACTGCCG
>JAFGHA010000314.1 GCA_016930275.1 Chitinispirillaceae bacterium | reverse complement strand
CTTCCAGTGGAGCGATCATAATCAGGGAAGTTTGAGACCGTTGGTTATGGACCCGAAGGTGGAATCCGAAGCCGATTTGAGTTTTTCCTGCGCGTTGGTATACGCCGCAACGATAAGGTCCTCGAGCATTTCCACATCTTCGGGGTCGACCACTTCGGGATTGATGGAAATGGAGAGCAGCTCATTCGCACCGTTGAGTTTGAGGGTCACCATCCCCCCTCCGGCACTGCCTTCAATTTCCTGCTTCTTGAATTCATCCTGCGCCTTCATCATCTGCGACTGCATTTTCTGCGCCTGTTTGAGCAGTTTGTTGAGATCTTTTGACATTGGCTATCTCCTCAGACCCTGCCGGCGACTCCCCGCAGAGCACCAGTAAAAAAAATGAAACGTACTTTCAGCCGCGCGGGTGACCGTTCGCGACATTTATTATAAATAGCATCAGAATAAATTGCGATCATCCACTCATCCTGAGCCCGTCGAAGGATACGTTATCATGGTTCGACATGCTCACCATGAGCGACAGATGACATTTTTTCGTAATCATGTATATCATCGTGTATATAAACGAGAACACCCGTTATTTACTCAATAACTTCACCGTCGAACATGTCAAGCACGGTCTGAATAATCGGTTCCTGTTCGATTTCATCGTTGATGGATACCGGAACGATACCGGCTGGTTTAAAATAATTCTGTTGCGGTTCTCCGGTCGATTCGGTCTCGAGCGTCATTCTGATTTCAAAGGAATTACCGGTCAGCGTGTGGAGAATGTTCGTGATCTCCTCACGGTTCGATTTTTTATTCACCTCCTGAAACTGAAAGTTGAACGCCTGCGCGAACCGCAGATCGATCGTACGGGAAGAGTGTCCCGCCACCGTCGCCAAAGAAAGAAACGATCCGAGTTTGGGGCGATCGCGTAACATCGTTTCAAGAAATAGAGGCCAGAGTTGCTGAATATCGGGCACCTCACCCGGTTTCAGTGAATATTCGAAAGAGGTGGTATCGTTTTCCGAAGAAGATGGTTCTGCTGTGGTTTCCGAAACCGGAACCTCCTGAACAGAACCTGATTCATTGAACCCCGGGGGGACCGCATCATACGGAGGAGGAACCTCCTCGGCCGGTCCATCATCAGGAAGCGATGCACGTTCCTGCGGCTCCGGAGCGCTGACGGAGTCAATATTCAGTTTTTTTTTTACGACCGTTTGCATGACGGCATCCGGATTCGTCGCCGGCAACGATAGAGCATCATCTGCAACATTGCCACCGAGCATCTTCACCATCTGTTCTATGGAGACCGTGCTGTCGAGATGCACCAGTTTTAGCAGCATAAGCTCGGTTTGAAACCGGGGAAATGCGCTCCGTTTCAAATCGTATTCGGTACGTTTGACCATCTCCGCCATACGCAGCAGATCAGCCTCGGTAAACCGCTCCGCCGAAGCGGTGAAACGGCGGGCGGTCTCCTCGTCGAGATCGATACCCCTGCCGGTCAGCGCACCGGGAATACGGGCGAAAAGAAGGTTGCGCAGATGCTCCTGCAACCCGACGATAAATTCCTGCAGGTCGAATCCCTGGTAGAGTACCTCCTGGACGACACCGAGCATCACCGCGCCGTCTTTGTCGAGCACCGCATCCATTACCCGGTCGTACACCTCCAACCCCACCAACCCCAGAACAGACCGGACCTCCTTCTCACTGAGATTTTCCTGGCAGAAGGAGTACACCTGATCGAGCAGACTGAGCGCATCACGCATGCTGCCGTCGGCCTTGCGTGCAACCAGCATGAGCGCGGCTTTTTCGTAGGAGATATGCTCACGGTCGCAGATATGCACCAGACGTTCGAGGATATGGTCCGCACTGATCCGGCGGAAATCGTATCGCTGACAACGGGAATGAATCGTTGCGGGAATTTTCTGGGGTTCGGTAGTGGCGAAAATGAAGATGACGTTCTCGGGCGGTTCTTCGAGCGTTTTCAGCAGGGCATTGAACGCACTGTTCGAAAGCATGTGTACTTCGTCAATAACAAAAATGCGATGCTTGCCGCCCATAGAACTGTACCCGACATTTTCGCGGAGTTCCCGGATGTCATTGACGGAGTTGTTGGATGCCCCGTCGATCTCGAGGACATCGAAACTTGAACCCGTAACGATATCCTTGCAGGAGAGACATTCTCCGCAGGGGGTTGGGGTCGGTCCTTTTTCACAATTGAGCGCTTTCGCGAGAATACGGGCGGTGGTGGTTTTTCCGACCCCGCGGGTGCCGGTGAAAATGTAGGCATGAGCAACGCGGTTTTTCTCTATCGCCTTTTTCAGCGTCTCGGTGATATGCTCCTGCCCTACCACATCGTCGAACGTGGGGGGGCGCCATTTCCGTGCAAATACGAGATAGCTCATAACAACCTGACATTGGTGATTTTCCGGCGGCACCACAGCCGCCGGAAAATATCGGAAACAGAGAAAATGAAAAGGGCCAAGTTTACCTGCGGCACACCGGGTGTCTGCTTACCGTTGCTCCCTTCCAGGCCTGGCGGGGTTCACAGTCTTTGGTTGCGCAGGGCCTGGCCCAATAAAACAACGGAGAGACTGGGATTTGAACCCAGGGTACGGGATCCGCACACACGCTCTCCAGGCGTGCCCCTTCGACCACTCGGGCATCTCTCCATATAAATTTTGCAGCAACGTGTCGATCTTCATGACCCCTCCTGATTGATGAAACCGGAAGAGCATGGATAACACATTGAAATACAATAAATTATCAGTCTTAAAATTATTTACGACCTTATAAATATAACTTCTGACTGCTATTTCTGAGGAATTTTTATTGCGGGAGGCGGACCATACTCATGAGCGATGTTCCCGCTGCAGTCGGACAGCAGCACGAGAACGTACCAGAGGATTTATCCGATATTTCAGCAAACCCGCCGTTGTCGAAGCATTGGAAACTTTCGGAAATTCGCCGTGGTCTGAACGGTTCTCCAGAACCGATTTCAAAAGACGAGGATAGACAACTGTTGTTCCGATTTTTTGAAAACCTATGGGATAGTGATGATTATATTTTATTTTTCATTTTCGGCCGGTACCGACTCCGGAAAATCTTTAAACGAGGAGCCTTAAAAAGTGACAATCATGGCTAAAACTCCAGCAAAATTACTTTTTCTCTTTCTGCTCTTCCCCTTGTGGATCACCGCGACACAGCTTGATAAAATCGCCGTGCTCAATCTTAAAAATACCGAGGGCGTTACCCAGGGGGAGGCGGAACTGCTCACCGACCGACTTCGTAACGATCTTTTTTCCACCGGAAAAGTCGAGGTTATGGAACGGGATCAGATGCAGAATATACTTGCGGAACAGGGATTACAGCAGTCGGGTATCACCTGTACCGATGAGGGATGCATGGTTGAATTCGGGAAACTCCTCGGGGTGAAGATACTGGTTTCCGGATCGATCGGAAAGCTCGGCAGCCTCTTCATGATCAACGCCAAAAGCATCGATGTGCAAACCGCACAGATTCTGAAAGTCGTCTCCGAAGATGTCAAAGGAGAAATCGAGGATGTGGTCGAGATACTGCCGACGGTTGCCGCTAAATTAACCGGTGCATCGGTCGCCACTGCCCCTCCCTCCACAGCAAAACCCGCCACGGAACCCGTAGCGGCACCAAGAAAAGAGAGTACATCGTCTCTTCCCTGTGACGGCAGTATTTTCGTCGAGAAAATGCGCTTTCCACGAAACATCATTTCTTTCAACGTCCCGGCTGATGATGCTGATGATATCGATGAGGACCTTGCCGAAGCGGTCAGTCAGGCGCTTGAGCGCAGTGTCATTTCAGCATCGAATGCGAGAATCGTTGTATCCACCTGTAAAACGTTCGTCGTCCGTTTCGTCGTCACACGATATGAAGTGCGGCCGGCGGCCATGAAACAGTTCACCGGTACGCTCTACACCGATGTTTCAATTTTTGCCTCTCCCCAGTCGAAAAGTCCGATTGCAACCGTAAAATTCAAGAATACCGGTGACCGGCACTGGGGCGATATTACGCCGCTCCAGAATGCCATTGAACAACTCGCCGAAAGCATAGAGGACGATTTGTACTCCACCGCGAAAAAAGCACTTAAACAGGCCGGATTCAAACGATAATTGCCGACATGAAATGATGCTGTACAGGCGGGTTTCAAATCCGCCTCCCACCTATTCTATCCTTAAAATGGTAATAATCGAAGGTATTCAGCGGAAAGTCATCCGTCGAGATATCGATCCGACGCAACTGGCACTTATTATATGGTCCCAGATACACGGAGTAATTACCATCGCCTCCCGGGAGGGAGGGGTGCGAGCATTTCAAACCTTTCTGCACGTTTGACCTTGAATCGATCGTTCTCGCCACCATCGATATCATCCTCAACGGAATACGATTGCCGCGGGGAGAAAACGCCGCAGGAGATCGTCGGGAATGAGAAAGAGCTGTTTTTTACTCTGGTAATGACTAACAGTCATTTAATTTTCCCTGTTCATTATCCGGAGGCATCATGAAACGACCTGCCGTTTTCGGGATCATGCTTCTGATTGGAATTGCGGATGTTTCATTTGACGCGCTTCCTGAACAATCGTTCTACGCAACCCTCACCCGAATCGCCGGAGCGACATATCCGGTTACCGGTACCTTCGAAATCAAACTGACGCTTGACAGATCGTCGAGGGTTTTCAGACCGGGACTTGTCGCCGATGTGAAACTCTATCCGGCAGCGCAGAAAAAAACGGCCTTCGTACCCGCCGGCACGCTAGTCGGAGGACACGGTGACAGCGCAACGGTCTATGCGGTGGATTCCGAAAGCCGTTTCAGTCCGGTGCCGGTGATTATCGGACGGCTGTTCGGTGATCTCGCGGCGATAACGACAGGCCTTGACGGAATCGACACGGTTGTCGTCACCGGCGCGCCCTACCTGCGACTCACCGCAGAAAACATCACCATCGCCCGGGAATAGGAGCACTGCCGTGCAACCCATGCGCTCGATACTTTCCAACCGACATTTCATCGTGATCGTCACCCTGCTGCTTATCGCCTGGGGTATCATGTCGTTCCGCACCATACCCCGGTCGGAAGATCCGCAGATCGAATTTACCGGTTCATCGATATTCGCCGTGCTGCCGGGCGCCGGCCCCGAAGACATCCAAAAACTGGTGGTCGACCCGATCGAGGAGGAACTCAACAAATTAAGCGACGTCAACCACCTCACTTCGTCGGCCACCGAAAATGTCGCGCTCATCAACATAGAATTCACCGTCAATACCGATCCCGACGACAAATACCGCGACGTGCTCTCCGCCATCGACAATATCCGCGGCCGCCTTCCGCAAGGTCTCGCCCGTTTTAACATAACAAAATACAGTTCGAGCGACGTTTCGATTCTTCAGTACGCGCTTGTCGACGACGGCGACGAGTTTCCGGTGATCATTCATTCGGGCTGTGCCGCGGCACCCCGCATGGAAGAGATCGAACGGGTGAGCGTTCCGTCGGTTACGGGAGATATGGTACCGCTCCGGCAGATCGCGTCAATCGGGCTGGAACAGGGGCCGTCGATCATCAACCATTACCTGCTAGAACGGGTCACCAACGTGCTTGCCGATGTGGAAAGCGGCTGCAACACCGCGGAAATCACCGCTTCCGTCAAACGGCAACTCGAACAGGTACCGGTACCCGCATCGGTCAAATGGAAAATCGCCGGAAAGGAGGAGAGCCGCGACGAATCGTTCGCCGGAATCACCAAAGCCCTGGCCGTGGCGCTGATCGGTATTTTCGCGCTCCTGGTGTTGCAGTTCGGCAATTTCTCCCAGCCGTTTATCGTGTTCACCGCGATCCCGTTCGCCATTTCCGGTTCCATCGTCGCACTGCTGATCACCGGATACAGTTTTTCTTTTACGGCGTTCATAGGATTCACGAGCCTGATGGGTATCGTTGTCAACAACTCGATAATCCTGATCGACTGCGCCAACCAGCTGCGGCGTGGAGGAATGGGTCTTTTTGAAACAGCAATCGCCGCCTGTACCCAGCGGTTTACCCCGATCGTGCTGACCACCGTCACCACGCTCCTCGGGCTCTTCCCCCTGATCCTCACCGGCAGTTCCCTCTGGGCGCCCCTCGCCTGGGTGATCACCGGCGGGCTGGCGGTTTCGATGCTGCTGACGCTGTTCGTGGTGCCGGCGCTGTATATGTTGTATACGCGGAAGAGTTGAGCAATATGTTCATCTATCGCCAATTAGGAAATGATAAAAAAAGAATATATTTATTCCTATGAACAAATTACTCAAACTCACGCTTGCATACACCGTCCTCATTGCAATCCTCATACCCTGCGCCGGATGCGACTTCCGACTTGGTCTGAGCCCCGAGGAGCCTCCGGAACCCCATAAAGAATGGGATGAGCGACTGAACAACACAAGGTGGGAGCACTAGGCTGATTCGACCTTAATTAAGTGAGTCTTCCGAAGCGATGAAGTCTGTTCAAATACTCAATATAAACCTCACCTCTGGGATTCTATAGGAACTACAGACGTTACCATTCGCTGGTACACAAGCGATGATTCCACCCTCCACACCGACGCGGAATACTATTACTATAATCAGGGGTCCGCAAAAAACATCCACCACGTCCTGCGTGACTGGAACTACACCCTCCCCGATGACACGACGCTCGTCATCGACGGCGTTGAGTATACCAGAAGTACCCCGATACCATAATATCCAGGCGAATGTGTACGGGCGGGTTTCAAACCCGCCCCCCTGCATGATATACTATCGAACAGTATCATGATCTTGCGCCCCTGCAGAGCTTGCCGCTGCCTTACTTTTCTTGGCCCCGGGCTTTCAGCCCGGGCTGGTATGTATCGCGCCTTCAGCGCTTTATAAAATCCAATCTGAACGGTGGATTTAAGTGGGTACCCCATTTCCTCAATTTCTGAACCACACGCACAAATCTTTATTTTAATATTAATTTGATGACTTAAATCATTATAATTATATTAATTTGTTGAGTTTGATATTCATTTTTAGTATATTTCTATCATGATACCCCGTAAAACCGCCGACATCATTAAAGCCCGTCTCGGGAGAGGGAAAGCAATAATCGTTCTCGGACCGCGGCAGGTGGGAAAAACCACCCTCATGAAATCACTCTTTCCGCAGTCGCAGGAAGGGACCAGATGGTTCGTCGGTGACGACTCCGACACCAGGACACTATTTTCAAACGCGACCAGTACGAAACTCGGAACGCTCCTGGGAAAAACGACCACACTGGTGATTGATGAAGCGCAGCGGATTGAAAACATCGGTTTAACCATAAAACTGATTATTGACACGCTGCCCGGACTGCAGGTGGTCGTAACCGGCTCATCCGCTCTGGAACTGTCAAATACCATCAACGAACCACTCACCGGCAGAAAATTCGAACTGAACCTTTTCGGAGTATCGTTTGGTGAAATGGCGCGCCACAGCAACCTGCTCGAAGAACGACGCCTACTCGAACACCGCCTGATATTCGGTTATTACCCTGAAATCGTCACGCACCCCGGCGAAGAACAGGAACTACTCAACAATCTGTGCGCCAGTTATCTTTACAAAGACATTCTTGCCTATCAACAGATAAAAAAGCCGCTTGTTCTTGAAAAACTGATACAATGCCTGGCACTACAGGTCGGCAGCGAAGTGAGTTATCGGGAACTCGGGCAGATGTGCGGCCTCGATCCGGTTACCGTAGAACGGTACATCGATCTGCTTGAAAAAGCATTTGTCCTTTTCCGTCTGCCTGCACTGAGCCGGAACATGCGTAACGAAATAAAACAGGGCCGGAAGGTTTATTTCTATGATAACGGCATCAGAAATGCGATCATCAAGAATTTCAATCCGTTGTCCCTGCGCCAGGACAGTGGCGCCCTCTGGGAGAATTTCTGCATTGTTGAACGGATGAAATGGCTCCATCACGAAATGAAATTTGCCAACCGGTTCTTCTGGCGCACTCATGCACAGCAGGAAATCGATTATATCGAAGAACGGGATGGAAAGCTGTTCGCCTTTGAAATCAAATGGAATTCAAGAAAGAGGGCAGTGGTGCCGAAATCATTTTCGGATGCATACCCGGGCAGTGAAGCGGCGGTTATCACCCCCGAAAATCTGGAAGCATTTATTCTCGACGGACAATAACCGACAGGAACTTCTTTTTTTTCCGCTGCTGCAGGGGGAGAGTTTGAAATCAGCCCCCAGTATCATACACTACCGAAATACTATAATAATCTCGCGTCCCTGCATCACCCGTCCCTCACGCCTGCTCTTCAAGCGCGAAATACCATAGCGGCCTCACGGCGATTTTTTTTCCGTCACGCTCCAGATCAGCATGCTCATTTTCCGTCAGGATGGTTCCCCGGTCAAGATTATAGGTATGGAGTGCCGCAAGTAATCCCCGTATCTCACGTTCGGCAGTCTCTTTTTTTTGGATCGACCAGCATGCCTGGAAGCACTGTGTAACGGAATTGCCTTCCCTGGCGATAAAATCACATTCAAACTTGTCAATATGGTAAAAAAGAGTATCATACCGTCTGCGCATTTCCATGAAGGCGATATTTTCAAGAATTCTTCCCCGATCCTCCGACACTGAAAACCGTATGGCGTTCAACAGACCGTGATCAACAACATACACCTTTCGCGGTGCCCGCAGCTGACGGGTTACCTTGTTGTCGAATTTGCAGAGATCAAACAGCAGGAAAACATCTTTCGCATAGCCGAGATAATTCATCAAGGTATTTTTGCTGACGCTGTAGCCGATTTCCTTCATCTCTTTTTCCGCGTTACTGACCGATGAGAGAGCGGAAAATCTGGTTATCTGGATTTTCAGGAAATCCTCGAACTGGCGGATATTTTTAATGGTAAAGCGCTCGACCATATCGCGGGTGAACATTGCCCGGTAATACTGCTGCAGTGTATCGCGGTATTCATGATACCCGGTGATCTCCGGAAATCCTCCTCTGGTGAAATAATCGTTGAAATGCCGCTTGATGACATTCCGTTCCTTCGAATACAACAGTGAACCGGAAACGCTGATCGAATACCCGCGGGCACGCAGATACTCCTTGAACGAATAGGGAAAAACCGTAACGCTGATGCCCCGTCCCCGCAGCTCCGTTGCTATTTCCGAGCTGAGCATTTTTGAGGATGAACCGGTCAGTAGTATCGACACATCACGGTTCTGATCCACCGTTCTGCGCACCCATTTCGACCAGTTGGGAACATTGTGCACCTCATCAAGAAAACAGTACAGCGGTTTCTCCGGAGCACGCTCGTAAAGCTCTGCCTGAACATCGAGAAGAGCGGTCAATTCTCCACCATCAAGCGGTACCAGCCGTTCATCCTCAAAATTCATATAAATAATATTTTCACGGGGAATTCCACGCCCAAGCAACTCTTTAATCCATTCGAAACATACCCATGTTTTTCCGGCACGTCGGGGACCTATGATTGAAACCAGACGATATCGATCAACCAATGAGTAGTCAACAGTACGGGGAATCAGATCCGGCAGGGAGAACTCATGCCATTCCACAAGAGCGTGTTTCAGCTTGGATGGGGATTTACGTGTATTATTCATAGTACAAATATACCATGTACTTGTATTATATGCAATACGTTTAATTAATTCTCGCCTGACGGTGACACACCCTCCGCGACATGCAGGGGCGGGTTTCAAACCCGCCCCTGCATCCACCCCTACAACAGCGCCTGCATCTCCATCGACACCACATGGCGCGGCGGTTCCACCGCCTCCTCACCTTTTCTCTTCCGGAAAATCTCGCCCCGGTATGACGCACTCAGCGTAAAGAATTTCCCCACCCGCACATTCGCCATGACCATAATCAGGTGCGACAGGCCCGAGGAAAATCCCCCGGCGATCCGGTAGTCGTGCTCGCGGGGAAGGTTGACCAGCGAAAATGTGTAGGAAGCTTCGGCCCGTCCCCGTTCCCCGAGGATCAGTGCCGTACCGGGAGTGAGCTGCACAAAGAGCGTGCTGTCACCCCGCACTCCCGCGGTCCGCAGTGAAGTAGCCGCCTGCCGCGCCCACCCGCCGCTCTCCCTGAGCGACAGTTCGAACAGGTTGCCCAGGGGTTTCACCTGCGTAAAGGTCGCACTCAGCTCGTGAAGGTAGTAATCTCCCTGCTCGAAATTCGTGACGGTATCGTCGTGCGACACGGCGAGAAACCGCACATCACTTGACAGCGTAACGGCGGGGCGACGCCGTTCGATCGAGAGCGTTCCCGTAAGTCCCCCTTCACGGTAGGAACGGATCAGCCGATAATCGGGAGTGAGGGTAAGGCGGCCGCGAAGATCGCGGTTGAATGACGGCCGCCACCCGATCTCCTGCCGGTAGGACAGACTGCTGTACCGGATTCGTCCGGTCACCGTTTCGGCGCCGCTCCCGGTGCGCAGCGAGAGATACCCCGGCAGCCATGAGAAGGGCCGGTCGATCGTGGCGTCGAGATGCTCCTCGAGGTACAGCGCACCGTTCCACGAGAGATCCCCGGCGATGCCGCCGGCATGTTTTTCTTCCGGACGATACTCCCATTCGACGGTCATGCGGGTTTTACGCATGCGCAGATCACTGGTGGAATCGTAGACGTCACGCTGCTGAATGATGAAATCACCGCCGCCGTGCAGATCTTCAACGTATTCGTTCATGGTGGAGTCCCACCGGTGCGTACCGCGCCCCTCACCAACGTAGGTGGGAATCTGCAGAAACCGCGAAGCTTTTTCCGAGGTGGTCCGGTAGTGCTGTTCGGAGGTGAAGGAACTGTTTTCCGATCGGGTGGTGCTGTTAAGCTCGATGAGCAGGGTAGTCGATCTGGTTCGGCCTTGCGGTGCTTCGACCGCACGCCGCTGCCAGGCGCCCGATCCCGCAAGCCGCCACCATCTGAAGGGCGAACAGTCGATTGACTGTTTCCAGAGGATATCGTTGGCCGTATCGACAGCGGAAAACAGGGTACCGGATCCCTTTCTGAAGGTGGTATACCCGAACTCCTCGGTAAATTGCAGTGGCAGGAATTCGTACCGCACCACCCCTTCCATGAGTCCTCCACCCGCTCCCGACGCCTCTTTTCTCCACTCGTCACGGTAGGAGAGCAGCCCGGCGTGTTTGTCGAACGGCAATGCTATCGATGCGTTCTGCTGATGCCCGGTCCCGGTTCCCGCATCTTCGAAATGGCGGAATGCGGTACCGGCGTAGTCGAGGTGCAGCCATGAGAGAGGATAATATTTCGTGCGGTTTCCCGCCTTGTCGGTAACCAGCCGCCCCGCACCGCGCTGCTGTCCGTAAAGTAGTTCGGTACTGAGTCCGGCAAAGGGAGTTACCCCGGCATTCGATTCCCACACCAGCCGTTGCGAGTTGCCGTCGGTCGCATTCCGGTCGTCATTCCATTCCGACTTGCGTTCATATGCAGAAAGTGCCTCACGATCGAACCGCTGCGACCAGAATTTTCCGGTTCCGCCCAGCCACACCGACGACCGCTTGAAATCCTTTTTTCCCGCCAGAAAATCAGCCCGTGCCGCGGAGGCTAAATTATCGCCATCGTCCAGAGATGAAAACAGATTACGGTCGCGTTCCTGACCGGCGGCATTGAACGTCATCTTTAAAAGCGGCAGCGACAGCGCGACTTTCGCCTCGCCCGAAGAGTAGCGCTGCGGCGCGCTGAGCAGGGTAAGCGGGGTATATTTCCCGCCGCAGGGACCGACGTACCGGTAAACGTAATCAGGATACTTCTGCGAAATTTCTCGCACATAATCGCCGCACCCATCGTCAGCTTCCGAAAAATGAACGTCATAGTATCGAATACTCTGATCAGGACGATTCGGATCGGGAACCCTCTGCACGAAAATCACGGCGCCGAGGGTGTCCTTCTTCACATACAGCGGAATGGCGGCATACCGGGTGAGTACATCGTTCGGATTGACCTCGTTGTCGGCCGTATCGAGCGGCGGGCGGTCACCGCTTGCCTTGAGTGCGTTGAGGTTTTCGTCGGTGAGTGCCAGTTCGATCGGATTGTTCTTGTTGTCGATTTCCGACCAGAGGACTCCGTCGACCGTCAGTAAAGAATCACCTACGGCGGTACCGGCGGTAAGGCCGGTGAGGGTCCGCTGATAATTGAACATCTTGTACTCATACTCAACCCTGATGATATCCTCCGGCCGGATCAGCCGACGTGCGGTAAAGGTCATCGTACCGATCTCGTAATCGACTACATAGTCGTGTTCTTCGCCCTCGGTGCACGGTTGGCCGTTCACCGTTACCCGCACCGTTCCGCCAATGGGAGTGATGAACCCCGGTTCACCGTTTCCGGTAAAATTATAAGGGCCCTGCCCGCCGTCGCCATGCCAGGTCTGTACCGTGAAATTTCCTCCCGCCAGAGCACCGAAGGCCTTCACCTTCGTTTTTCCCGGAGTCACCGATGCGGCAATTCCCTTTATTTTCTTGCGTCCCTCCAGTATCCCGGCAAACGGCCATTCGACATACTGGTCACCGGCGACCACACCGAACCGCGGATCGGTCAGGGCGATATAAATCATGTCGAAATCACTGATCTCACGGGTACTTCCCTCAAGCGAACTGCCCTGATCGTTGAGATGTGCCGTAATCTCCGTTCCCGGCCGGATCTCCCCCCCGATCCGTACATCGAGCCCCTGCGAGAGATCCACCTGTCCGAAACTTCCAACCGCGACGCCCACCGTTTTATAGCCTGAAACGGTGACATTCTCCTGCCGTAGCGAAAACCTGGGCCGGTACAGGGAATCGACATTCGCGACGGTAGCACCGGTATCAGGTGGGGTATACCGTTTTTCGTACAGTGAGAACACTTTGGGAAGACCGTAATAATCGGTTTCGAACCACACCTGCAGCACAGTACCGCTGTCGATCAGTTCAGAGAAAAGAAGCGCATTGAGCGAGCTGACATACCGGTACAGAGGCACCGCGCCGGAATCGGTCCGCCATACTTCAATCGTTGCCGTATCTACAAAAAATCGGCCGAGCCGGTAGGGTCCGGGGGAGCCGTCGGCAACGATAACGGTATCGACACGCTCCGCGAAGACAACGGCGGCAAACACCGTCAGAAGCAGCAGGCCTATCTTGTTGATATTCAAATCCTTGTTGAAAAGACGAGTCAATTTATATTACAGTATACGTTTTGTGAATATCGGAAGGTACTACTCCCGTGTTTTATCAGCACCCGACTGCAGGGCAAATAATATTTTACCAAATATGAGAACGATTTGTTATTTAACCGCTATAGTAATATTGCTTCTTCAATTACCGCTTTTTTCACAGGACGACAGCAAACCATGGGAGCGACTGGGTCTCTCGCTCACCGAATGGAAACTCATTACCGACAGCAACATGCCGATGAAAAAAGTCGAGTCACTCCTCAAAGACGGTATCGGTATCAGCGAATACTTCAGAAAACCGTGGGAACCTCTCGGAATGACTGAAGGGCAATGGATCGCCAAACGACGCAAAGGGCTCACCAATTACGATATCGAGCAGGAAGTCAAAATGGCGAATAATGATACCACTATGCAACCGGCACCCGAGGCGAACACGACCTTCGTCGAATTCAAACAAACCGGGGAAACAAAAGAGCTTGCATCGGCTCTTCTGCTTCCCGGGTATCAGCAATACCGGTACAAACAGAAAACGCAGGGACGGATCATGGTATCATTAGCCGTCGCCTCAATTGCCGGTACCGTCGGCTGGAGTATCGGCGTCAGACAGTTCATGCCGGTACCGCTTCTGGTGGTACTGATTCCCGATATGGGATGGAGCTTCGTTGACCATAAAATTCGTCTCAGGAACTAACACCGTCAGTAAACCGTCATCACACCCCGGAGGAATCCCCACCAGTCATGACCACCGTCTATCTTTCCGACAAACTCTGTTTCATCTGCGGTGAAAAAAGTAAATATCCCATGGGAAACCTCTCGCTCGGCAATGTCAGTGTACGGGATCTCGACGGTCGACCGACGCTCATTCTACGCTCTTCGGTATATCTCTGGATTCAGCGGTGTCCGTTATGCGGCTACTGCGCCCCGGAAATCGCCGAGGGTACCGATACCGAGAAACAGGTTGTCAAATCGGAAGAATACCTCAAGCAGCTCGATGATGCGGCCTTCCCTGAAACCGCGAATTCGTTTCTCTGTCACGGTATCTTCATGCGCAGCAGGGAACAGTACGCGGACGCCGCCTGGGCGGCGGTGTTCGCCTCGTGGATCTGCGACGACAACGGGTACAGTGAAAGCGCCCATACATGCCGGGGAAAAGCGATCGAGCTGTTCACCCACGCCCGCGAACACTCACAGAAATTCGCCGACTCGATGCAGCAGGAACAAATCTATTTCATAGACCTGTACCGCCGCCGGTCACAGTTCGATATTGCTTCACGGCTCTGCGACAAAGCACTTGAAGAGGAACATACCGACCGGATACTCGACCTGCTCTACCTTGAACGCGATCTCATTAACAATCGCGACAGTGCGGCTCACTCCGAAGCCGAAGCCGACGACCCGAACGTGTGATAACGCCTGTTGAGTATCTGTTCGAATTATGCTGATTTCTTCATACCCGGTTGTTTGTCACCGTTCTTTAAGCTGATGGATTCCAACGTTTTCAACACTGTTTTTGTTGTACCGCTTTAATCGGGTATCCATCTACGAAATTATACGATATGAGTGGATTTTCACTTTCGTTTCTTTAACGTAGAGTAGCAAGTGCACTGTTTCCAATTTTAAACGTGTTCCCGACTCCGTGGGAGTCGTTTTTATACCTCTCTGTTCTAAACAGGAACTATTCGTTCGAAAACTCCAGTCGAGCCACTGCATAGGGTGATAACTCCAGCATTGTCAACGGCACCTTTTCCGGAATCCGCTGTTCATGCATCCAGAACTGCGGATCGGCCCCCGCTCGACCTGCGGTCGTGTCGTCAAGTACGGCGAGCATGGCGGAATCCGGAACTCCCTGCAGCCTTACCGACACGGCTTCTGCGGCACAATTGGCAATGAGAACCGTCCGCCGTGACGCACCGGCAAACGAGACGGCGACACACAACGATTCTCCGGCGGCGATACGGACCGATGCAGCGGCCGTCGCCCTGCATCCCGATGCAATAATATGATATACCGGAAACAGTAGCGTGCCGTCTTCATTCATGAGACCTTCAGGACCGGTTGCGGCAAGCACGGTCAGAACATCCACCCCTCCGTTGACACAGGCGCCGATCGAAGCGGTCAGCCATGCGGCGCCGAACAGTTCCCGCTGCCGGGGATCGGCCCCGCCATCCTTCTGCGGTCGATGCGGATCCTTCCGCGGACGCATGGTGAGCGGAGACAGACAGATTGTTTTACCCTTGTAAAGATGCCGCGCCGTCCGTATACATTCGGCAAGTCCCTCGACATTCTCCATCACGGCGCGGCCGTCGAAGGTATGCACCTGCGGATTCGCGCTGAAACAGACCCCGTCGATCAGGTCTACCGGTGCGTGCGCTCGATTGACTTCCACGAAATACCGGTCGGTACCGGCGAAAACGCCGACGTTGGGTAACATCGGCTTGCCGGTCTCCACGGCTGCCCTGACCAAAGACTCGGGGGTTACCACCGACCGGTCGCTATACAAGAGCAGCCGCAGGGGAATGCTCGCTGCGGTTTTCAGCCGGGATACCAGCCATTGCAGTTCCTCCTGAAAATGCTCACTGAAATGTACCGCGCATTCCAGGCCGCAACCGGCTTTTCCGGCCATATCGATCATTTCCGGCAGTTGCCTCCCGGCAGAATCTTCAGCCGGACGGATCTCACATCGCAGGTGGGCAATCCCCGCTTTGCGCAGACATCCGGCAACCCGCTCCGGCAGTTCCCGATCCGGCGGATGACGTACTCCCGTTTGCGGTACCGGCCGGAATGGTGTAAAAAGGTCGTTGACGTCTATAGCAGGAGCCGGTCGACCGGGATCCCCTTGTATCGCAGGCCCTTCGATACGGATATGTACCCGCTGTTCAATAACCGTTCCTTCCGGAACCTCCACCGGTACCGGCAGTTTCTGCGGTGTCGAGTAGGTCTTGAAAGTCGCATCGGTCCAGTTGCGCTGATCCTCCGTCTCGAAAATATCGCCCGAAAAACGCAGTGTACAGTGAACCCCGGAAACAACCGGATAGGTCATCTCCCGCAGATCGAGAAACGGCTGATGTGGTGCGATCGTTTCGCCGGGGAAAACCGACTGTTCCGACGAACCGTCGGTATGCACCAGAGTGCAGGGGGTTCCTTTGCAGCAGGTGAGCGGATGAAGAACACACCATCCGATCCTGTTCCGCAGAAAGGTGGTCGTGGCGACACCCCGCATCGACAGTTCAATTTCACCCGAAGACTTACCGGTTATCGCACACTGCCACCGGAATCCGATGTCAACCGTCCGGTGTACACCGATGAAGGAAAGTTCAAACGAATCGGTTTTTTGGGCAAGGGAATATTGTTCGATGGAGAATGGTACGCTATTCCAGTAGCGATCGCGCAGCGCCATGTACACCCGGCGAACGGCTTCGTGCTCACCGTACCGGATGGAACGAAGTATACCGTTTGCAAACATGCACCGAAGCGGCCCGGCGCGAAGTTGCCGCGGCCCGGCGGTCATTCGTTCATCGCTCCAGACATGCCGGGCATGGGATCACTGCGTCTTTCCGGAATGCTGCGATGTTCTGATCAGCTCGAACACCGCGTCGATTTCCTCCGCTCCGGGTTGACCGGTATAGGGGATACCCTGCAGGAGTTGACTGCGGGGACAAAACCGTTCGAACGTTTCGGCGGGAAAGAAACCGAAGGCCGGCCGATGCAGCAGCCCGGCCAGAACGTACATCGAGGTGTTCCCCGATATGACGAATTTCGATCTGCTCACCAGAGCCGCCAGGCGCGACGCGCTCAGGTCGGCGAACGAGGGGACATTCTGCTTGCAGAGCCATACCAGTTCCTGTTCCGAGGTGGTACTTTCCACATGGAAATAGATGGTACCTGCATGCAGGTCATCAACCCGATGCATGAATTCATCAGTCCATGCGATACCGAATGCACGGATAAAGTGCAATGCATCAAAACCGATAAGCGGCGTATCCGGCGCGATTTTGAGTTCCCGTATAAGATGGTCGACCTCTTCCATTGTTTTCTTCGCCACTCTCCAGCGGAT
>JAFGHA010000313.1 GCA_016930275.1 Chitinispirillaceae bacterium | reverse complement strand
TTGGGGGGGGGGGGGTACTCCGGAGTGTAAAAAAAGCGGAAGATCAGATTTCGCCGAGTGCTTTGCGTTCCACCCAGCCGCTCACCCCGTTGGGCAGACTCACCAGTGCCCAGTCATTGACGGTTTTTCTGATCCGGAACTTGGTTCCCTCGTGAGCGGTAAAGAGAATTGTCGCCCCTTTCGGTTCATTTCTGGCATCGACTGAAGGTTCCAGCACGATGGCATAGGAAATCCGCTCGGATTCATAAATTTTGGTACCGATTGAGCCGCCGAGGACGGTAAAAAGCAGACCTAGCAGCACCGACAGATAAATCAGCCAGAGACGGATGTTATGGGACGCGAAAAAACTCAATGATACCGCCAGTGCAAGCATCGTCAGGAGTACGAACGCAATCCAGAGCTGCACTTTTAGCGGAAGAAACACATGCAGTCGCCACACGATGGTATCGAAAAATCCCCGTTCCGGTTCGGGAACACGGTCGACGATGCTCGTCTGTAGAAATCGGATATTCGCCGTTATTTCCTGATCGTCCGGATCGAGGCGAAGTGCCTTTTCGTATGCGAGGCGCGCCGGTCCCAGCTTTTTAAGACGGAATAATGCGTTGCCGTAATTGTAGAACACCGCGGCATTTTCGGTGCCCGATTCTATGATTTTCGCATAGAGTGCCCCGGCACTGTCGAATTCTCCGTCGGCGTAGGCACGGTTTCCCTGTTCAAACCAGTGCTCCACCGGCGCTCCGTACAGTACCGGCGCCAGAACCAGGGCAAGAAGAAGAACGGAAAGTTGTTTCATGCTCTTTTTTTCCTTTTTCGTGCCTTTTTCGAGACCGGTCAGAAACGTGGTTGCCTTATCGAGAATTGCTTCACGGGACACATTGTCGAGCGCGACGCCACCGAACCGGTATCCGTCGAGCTGTTCGATGAATCCGGTGAGATCGGCGACCGTTTTTTCTTCGGTGGTGCGGCTGAGCAGTTCTTCTTTGAGTTCGTCAAGAGTTCTCCCGGTTGCGGGAAAACCGAATTTCCGGGAGATATACGATTCGATGGTGACCGCAAGCCTGCCGAGAAAATCGGCGGGTGAGAGCGATGACATTTCCTTTTTAAGGCGCGCGGTCTGTTTGAGCGCCGCGGCGAGTGCTTTGTTGCGTATGCTGACCGCCACGTTGCGATCGCGGTGTATCGACTGAAAGCGGTAGAGGAGCGAAAGCAGAATCATGATCAGCGGAAGCGGAAACAGCAGAAAAAATACCGGATTGCGGTAGGGATACCGGGACTGGTGTTTGAGGTCGACATTCGTTTTGATATAACGGATATCACGTCCGACCTCCCGGATGTCTTCCTGAGTGAGATAGCGCGTCTGTTCCTTTTTTCCGCCCTTGCCCTTGGTGACGATGATCGTGATCGGCGAAGACGAGGCAGTCGTGTATTCACCCGATTTCGGATTGAAGTAGGTAAACGTAACGGGATCGATGGTAAGCGTTCCCTCGTTTTTCGGAATCAGCAGATACTTGTAGGTCTTTCGTGTGCTGATTCCCGAAGCGCCCGTATCGGTTGATACCTGCTTTTCCGGGGTGAACAGTTCATAATCGTCCCTGGAAGGAATGGTGATGTCCCCCATGCTTCCCGGTCGGGTGGTGCCTTTGAGAAGCACTTTGAGCGTGACCGCTTCACCGGCGGGAACCTCCAGCGGATCGGCCGCCGCCGATAGCGAAAACTGCCCGACGGCACCGTTGAATCCGGCGGGTGCCGGAGGTAACTGCCGGGTTTCGATCTTCACCGGTGCAGTGAAAACCGTTTTCGGGACGGATTGCACGCCGCCGCCGAAAAATCCGCCACCGAAAAAATCGTCGAACGGATCGTTGGAACGCCGACGGCTCCGGCGGAGTTCCTGGTATTCGTACGGAATCGCCGGTATGGTGAAGGTGCCGGTCGCAAGCGGAAAGAGCAGGAATTTCAGTGCGAACACATTGTATATCTCTCCGTCGATCCGTTCGGTCGTTCGCGTCACCTGATTGGTAAACAACCGTGTCAGCGAGAAGTTTTTACCGAAACTTTCCTCGATCCTGCCGAGCGCGGCATTGAACCCGTTGCCGATATCGGTCGATCCCTGCGCCTGCTGCCGCTGCGCTATTTTGAAGATCAGCAGCGTCTGCTCTCCGGCGTACAGCGATTTTTTACCGAGCGTGAGAAACGCGCGCAAATCGGGATTGCTGACGGGCGCGTCGGTGACCGAGAAGGTGAGGGGGCTGGTGGTGTAGTCGGTTCCGTCGAGTGTGAGTGAAAGGGCCGGAAATACGAAACTGCCGGTTTTCTTCGGAGCGATGAAATAGTAGAACGTCGTGGTGATTTCATTCTTTTGAGACGCTTTACCGTTAATTATCTGGATCGATGAGGATGATGACTGCTGACGTTGCGATTTAAGGAGGGTGAATGCGTCGTTCGGGGCGACCGGCGGTATACCGACATTCGCCGGCAGCTGTTTTGCCGTAATGAGGGTGGCGATTACCGGCACCTGTTCCCCCATGGCAATGCGGGTGCGTTCCGTGGTGGCCGAAAAACGGACCTGCGCGAAGAGCACTGCCGGCAGGAAAACAAGTGAAAGGATCAGCCGCAGACGATTATTCACCGGAAAGCTCCTTTGTCCACGAAACGATGGTGGTGACGACGGTTCGCACATCCGCGACCCGGGAAAAATTGTGATCGGCACCGGAAAGAACGTGATAGGTGCAGAGAATCGATGCCTGCTCGGCCGACCTGATATAACGGTACGATTCGTCAACGGAAATGGAAGGGTCGCTGTCACCCTGCAGCAGCAGCAATCTGCCTGAATATGATACCGCAAGTTCCGCTGCCGGATCGAATCCGCGCAGGCAGTCGAGAAAGGTGAGGCTCATCTCGTGCGGACCGTTTTCGTAGTAGCCGGTCGAGTTCGGTCCCGCTTCGAGCAGGTCCTTGCGGCGACGGACGATTCCCTGCGGATCACTCACCGGAGCGAGAAGAATCAGACCGTCCGCCTGCAGTGCCGCCGCTTTACGGGCAGCAATCATTCCCCCGAAACTGTGACCGCACAGGACCGTCTTACCCGGTGCGAACCGTTCCCGGACGACAGCGGTCACCGTCGCGAGATCCTCCATCATGGTGACGGTGTTCATCTCGTTGAAGACCCCTTCACTTTCGCCCGACCCGCGGAAATCGAAGCGGACCGACGAAATACCGGCATCGGCGAGTGCGCGGGAACATTTGACGAAAAGATAGCCGGGACCGAGGCGGTGTCCGGTAAAACCGTGGCAGAACAGAACACAGGGAGCGTTTTCCCGCTCCACGCCGTGAAACACTCCGCGCAGTGCGAGACCGTCACCGGCGGTACATTCAAACGGCATAAAACGGATATCACGTCCGATCACGCTTACCAGTCCTTTTCCGGTTGCTGCTGTTTCCCGATACCTTTTTTCATCGGTTTGTTCAATGAATCGGCATCGTCGGCATAGAGTTCGAGGATACGGGCGGCATCCTGTTTTTTCTGATCATCCTCGTTTTGTTCCTGAGCCTGTTGCTGCTGCTGTTGTTGCTGTTCTTTTTTATCCCGGTTATCCTGTTGTTGCTGTTCCTGCTGGTCTTTTTTCTCGTTTTCCTTGTTATCCTTGTCCTGTTCGTCCTTCTTGTCCTGCTGCTGATTGTTTTTCTGCTGATTGTCATTCTGATTCTGCTGATTGTCATTCTGATTCTGCTGCTGTTGCTGCTGATCTTTGTCGTCGTTCTTCTGGTCTTTATTGTCCTGCTGATTCTGCTGCTGCTGTTGCTGCTGCTCCATCTGTTTAATTCGCTGATGCGCGAGCTGGAGGTTCCATTTGGCGTCGCGGTCGGACGGATGCAGATCGAGTGACTGAATGTAGTGTTCGAGCGCCTTTTTGTACTCTTCCTGCGCCTTCATGTCACCCTGCCGCTGCATCGCTTCACCTTTCCGGAAGAGAATGTTGCCGAGATTGTAGTGGGCGATCGCCCGGTTCTTTTTCTCCCTGGCCGAAAGCGCTCCCTCGTAACTCTTCTCGGCATTTTCATAATCGCCGAGTTTGTAGAGCGCCGAACCCCGGTTCATTTTGAGGTTCGATTCCGAAGGGGAGAGCAGCAGGGCATCTTCGTAGAGTTTGAGCGCTTCCTTATATTTCCCCTGTTTGTACAATTTATTCGCGGTCTCGGTTTTTGAATACACCTCATCGGCGGACACCGTCGAAAATCGCACCATTGAAAGCATGAGGAGAACGGCTGCGAAAAAAGTTTTCAGTCTCATCTATTCAAACCGTCCTTTCCACTCCTTTTTCCTCCGGATACGTTCGGGGATGAAAAACTCTATCAGCAGGAGCAGCAGCGCGAGCAGCAGCGGTATCTGATACCGTTCCTCGTAGGTGGTGATTTTACTGGCGCCGAGGTCTTTCTTCTCCATCGAGGCGATTTCCCCGATGATCCGGGAGAGTTCTAGATTCGAACCAGCATGAAAATAGTGACCTTTTCCTTCGATGGCGATTTTTTCGAGCATCACGGAATTCAGACGGGTCATCACCAGATTGCCCGAGCGGTCCTTTTTATAAACGACATTACCGCCGGATTTTTTCATCGGAATCGGTACGCCGCTCTCACTGCCGACACCGATGGTATAGATAATGATACCTTCGTCCACCGCCTTTTTCGCCGCTGCCGCGGCATCACTTTCCTGATCTTCACCATCGGAAATGAGCACCAGCACCTTATGCTTGCGTGACTGACTCCGGAACGCTTCGGTGGCGCCGGCGATCGCTTCGGCGAGTGCGGTACCCTGCCGTTCCACCCAACCGGTCGTTACTGCGTCGAGAAACATTTTGGCGGCGCCGTAGTCGAGGGTGAGCGGGCACTGCACGAAGCTCTCCCCGGCGAATACCACGAGCCCGATCCGGTCGCCCTTGAGCAGGTCAATGAGTTTGGCGATTTCGTGTTTGGCGAGATCGATACGGTTGGGCGTGATGTCCTCGGCGAGCATACTTTCTGAAATGTCAAGAGCGACGATGAGATCGATCCCCTTGCGCTGAACCATTTCCATCTTGACACCGAAGCGCGGACGCACGAGCGCGATCACGAGTAGAAAGAAAAACAGGCAGAACATCGTCCACTTGACCACCTGCCGGGAAAGATCCGACGAGGGCGTGAGCTTGGCGATGAGTTCAAGTGCGGCGAACCGTGCGAGAGCCGCTTTACGCCGCTGATACGCCCAGATGAAGAAACCGATGATCGCGGGCAGAAGCAGCCAGAAAAGAAAATATTCAGGATTGCCGAATTTCATGATGCGCCTCTACGGTATCCGCCGGAATCGTGAATTGAGCAGTACAAGTTCCAGCATCAGCAGAATGAAGCCGGCCCAAAGCCAGGGATAGAATTTTTCTTCGAACGACGTGTAAATAGTCGTTTTTATTTCCGTTTTTTCCATTTTGTCGATCTGGTTGTAAATGTCGGCGAGTTTTTCGGCACTCTGCGCCCGGAAAAAGGTGCCGCCCGACGTTTGAGCGATTTCCTGCAGCGTCTTCTCGTCGAGGTCGGAATCCATCATTTGCACCTGCTGTTTGACCTGTCCGGTAAACGGGTTCTGTACCTGAACGGGTATCGGCACTTTACCCTTTTTACCGACACCGATCGTGTGAATTTTCATGCCGAGTGCAGCCGCGGCTTTTGCCGCGGCAAGCGGGGGTATTTCACCTGCATTGTTCGATCCGTCGGTGAGGAGAATGATCACCTTGCTTTTCGCCGATGATTCTTTCAGACGGTTCGCCGCGGTGGCGATAGCGGTGCCGATGGCGGTCTGAAAGCTGAAATCCGTAAAGGTGACTTCACTGACGAACTGATCGAGCACGTTGTAGTCGAGCGTCAGCGGGCATTTGGTGAAACTGCGTGCTGCGAACACCACCAGCCCGATCCGGTCGGTGGAGCGTTTGTGAATGAAATCGCGAATGGTTTTCTTCGCCACTTCGAGCCGGTTATCGGGCTGGAAATCGAGGGCGCGCATACTTTCGCTGATGTCGAGCGTCAGCATGATATCGACCCCCTCGGTGGAGACTTCCTGATCGGTATGACCCTTCTGCGGACGGGCGAGCGCGACCACCAGCAGCCCGAATCCGATACAGCGCAGAACGATCAGAATGTGACGGGCGCGCACGAAGAACGAAACCGGCGCGGTTTTGAGAACCGTCAGATCGGAAAACCGGATGGCCGGTTTGAAGTGCCGTTCCCTTCGGATGTAGGTCCATAGCATCGGAATCCAGAACAGGAGCAGGAGCAGCAGCCACGGGTCTTTGAACCTCATCCGCGCTTCTCCTTTTCCGCTGTGGGGGAGGGAGGTTCCGTCGCATTCCCGGTGGCAGCTTCCGCTGCATCTCCCGGAGCGTTCTCCTGCTCGACCACGGGTTTCGTGGTTTCGAGAAAATCACGGACCTCCGGTTCGAAGCGATCGATCGTGGTGGTGTCCGGAATCATCCGCGCGAATTTCACCGGATCGGATGCACGGAAGAACCATTCGATCGATGCCCGTTGCTTTTTGGGAAGGTCCGCCGCACCGCTCCAGGCGATCATCTCTTCGGTGGTGAATTCCACGGCATTGCAGCTGAACCGTCTGCCGACATAGCGTTTGAAAATCTCCGAAAGCTCGAAAACATATTCCCGGACCAGGCCGCGCTGAAGGTATTTCTTCACTCCCAGCGACGCCAGTGCATCGATTGCTTCCTCGTAGGGCGGAACGGGGGGCGGGGGAGGCGGTACCTTCCGCAGTCTTTTGGCCAGATACATGCCGCCAACGACCAGTGCAATGATCGCGGCGGTGATACCGAGCAACCAGATCCACCATCGGGGAGCTTTACCTGCTTTCAGGGGGGGCTTGAGTCCCATCAGATCGACGGTGTCGCTCGGCAGTATCGAGATTATCTGCATCGGTATGGAGTCGGTATGCAGGGTATCGGTGGTGCCTTCATGTTCAAGAACGAAGGTGAGGGAAGGAATGGTGCACGGTTCGGGAGTGTAGGTGGTGAGAATGTATTCATAGGTACTGCTGTCGGATTTTTCCCGTTCAGACTTGTGAACGTTCCACTCCTTGACGATGATATTCCCGAATCCCTCTTCGGTGGCCGGAGGGGTGATGGCCGTGTTTTTTGCGGTGATCAGATTGACCTCGAGCCTGACCCGGTCTCCCACGGAAAGCTTGCGCGTACTCACCGATGAACTGAGCCGGGCTCCGTAAGCGGGGAGCAGCAGTGTGAACACCAGTAAAGCGGCAGAGAGCAGCGGTCTGTCGAAGCGTTCAGACATGTACGCCTCCTCCCGCGAACAGGATAAGCAGCTGCAGTAGTCCCACGACGAACCCCAGCACACCGCCGAATATCTCGATTGCCTTGAGTTCCTTTGCGGCAATGGCGTAAATGATGGACTCAAGCCTGCTGAGATCGAACCCGTCGATTTTTTCCTGTATGATTTTTCTGAAGTCTATTTTCTTTTCCACCGATTCAAACAGGGAATCGATCAGTCCGGGAATCTCTTTCTGCAGCTCTTCCATAAGCGTCTCGGTGAGTTTTCCCGCCACTTCCGGCGTAACGAACATCGACAGCAGCGGGTTGGCCGCAAGTTTTTCGTCGATGAACCGGTCGATACGTTTTTTTATGACGTTGCCGGTATGGAGGTGAAAATCCTCCGTCTGGAGAATCTCTCTTATGTCCCTGTGAGAAATGAGTTCCTTCTCGATTGTTTCGGCGATTTTTACGGCGAGGTCGTGTTTCCGTTTGGGAATAAGTCCGATGATTTTAAACCCGGCGATACGCACTTCACGGCGCGGCCGGAAAATCATTTTTACGGCGAGAAAATTGGTAAACCACCCGATCAAGGCAGTTATGAACGGTAATGAACAGTATAGTAGTATTCGCATGGGATTGTAAGTACGATCAGAAACTCATTTTATTTTTTTTTGTGTTTAGATTCGGTAATCCGCTCAATATGCCCCCCCCCTTCCCCTTGTCCCTTTGCCCGGTTCGACGGGCTCACCGCATCGCTTTCATCCGAATACGGAAGAAAGAGAATGCAGGTCAGTATCCCTCCGCCGTAAACGGGGAAGGTAAAAAGGCAAATGGGCTTAAAGAGCTGCCGCCTGCCATGAAATCGATAAATTCAATTCGATTAAACAGTTAAATATACACTATCGGGGCTCCGTTCAACAGCCCTTTAACCCCTCGCACGAAGGGGAATGGAGAGCGTCCGCCGGTTTGCGGATGATGACTCGCGCTGATTCCCTCCTCAACAGGCAACCGTTTGAACCTGCAGAGGTTATATTTGTTTTTCGGCTCTCGTGGTTTTGATACCGTTTGTACCTGCCGAAAGACGAATACGACTTTACCGAAACCGATACCAGGAGTTGCTGCGATTGAACAGAATACCCCTTCTCATTCTGATGACGCTTGGATTGGCGTCAGCTTCGGATCCCTCTTTTTACGAATGGTTCAACAGGAACATTTCTCTCTTTCAGGAAGCGCGGTACGACGGCGACTACCGGATTTTCACACTCCATAAGAACAGTGAGTTCAAACAGATCTACAATACCGAAGCGAACATGAACGTCGACCTCGCTTTCGTGGGAATCAGAGAAAAATTCTACTGGATGTTCAGGGGAGAGCTCCGCGCCGGATTGAGTCAGTCGCACATGAATGTGGTTCTGAGCCCGTATTCGATGTCGTACGCCGTTATCCCGACGTTTGAATACCGGTTCGACCGGATGTATCTCTCCGCTGGTCTCGATCACCGGTGTTTTCACTATATCGATCAGCGGCCTCCGGATCCAATCGTCTACTGGAACAAGGCGATCATCGGTCTCGCATCGCCGCATCACCGCCATCCGCCGACCGCCGCGACGTTTTTAAGCGATTCCTCCTGGAACGGATGGGGACGGTTCATCTGGTCGTTCACCTGGGGATATTACATTTCGGAATTTTTCGGGCTTATCGAGCCGTATAAACTGATGACGGTATCCCGGCCGCATTATCTGCACGATTTCCAGCTGACCTCACGGTACGGCGTTCTCAGATGGGGGTGGGGAGCGCTTCTGCTCAACGGCGCGTCGGTAATAGGAATGCGGCACAGTGGTGACGGTCCCTATTGGTCTCAGGAGTTCGGAATCGAGGCACTTCTCGGAATGCGGACGTTCGATACATCGGTGTTTGTTAATTATATTCGTGATGTAGGCGTATTCAACAGTAAGGACCGGCTGTTGGCGGTCGGTGTGAGGGTGGTGAAATGAAGTGGCGGGCAGGGACGCACGGCCGAGCATCTCCACTAAACTTAAAAAGAAGGTAACTCAGGTACTTTTGATCAATGTTTACAGGGTCGCTCATGTTGAGCTTGTCGAAATATGAGCATTTTTCACTCTCCACCCACCCTTCGACTGGCTCAGGAGGAGCGAAATCGCGGTTTCAGGTACCTGAGTGGTTACAAATCGGGAATACATGGCACTTTCGAATTTTTCATGGGTGATTCCGGACCGGCTTGCCGGCAGTGATCTGCCGGGAGGCGGGGTGCGCAGCGCGGTGGCGCTTCGTCACGATATTGAATTTCTCGCCGGACAGGGGGTGAAACTGCTCGTGTCCCTCGAGCGGCCGCAGGGGCCGGTGGCCGCGGTGTGCGAGGAATCGGGAATACGCTGGCGCAGTTTCGAAATTCCCGATTTCGGTATTCCGGTAAACGGTAAACGTTTCGCGAAACTGATTGACGAATGTGTCGTATCGTTTTCTGGTGACGGACCGGTATGCGTACACTGCCGGGCGGGAGTGGGACGAACGGGTATGGTACTGTCGTGTCTCGTGGGCGCCTACCTGCATCTTGGTCCCGAAAAGTCAATCGCCACGGTGCGTACCGTCCGCAATGCGGTCGAGAACGATCTGCAGCGCGGATTCATCGAATCGTTTCTGGAGGCATATGAATCCTGAATTCAATATCCGCTCGTTTCTGCTCTCCGATGAGGAGAAACTCAGTCCCTTCGCCAAAAAAAGCACGGAGTCGCTCGGAAGACGATTCCCGATCAAACGCGATCCGTTCCGCCTCGAATTCGCCCGCGACGAAACACGCATTCTCCATTCACCGCCGTTCCGGCGGCTCAAGCATAAAACGCAGGTGTTTCTTTCGCCGCACAACGACCACATCTGCACGCGCATGGAGCATGTGCTGCATGTGTCGAGTATCGCCTCGGTGATCGGGCGGTGCCTCAATCTCAATACCGATCTCATCAATGCGATCGCCAAAGGCCACGATCTCGGCCATCCGCCGTTCGGTCATGCCGG
>JAFGHA010000312.1 GCA_016930275.1 Chitinispirillaceae bacterium | reverse complement strand
CCGAGCTGTTCGTGGAGTGCCGTATAACACTTACGCGCGGCGGTGATCGGGTCGCCGTCGGTACGCAAGTACACCGAAGCGAGGATCGCGGTATCGTCGGCGCGCAGCAGTACGGCTTTCGTGGTGGTGGAACCGACGTCCAGCCCGAGAATACAGCGGTCACCGTCGTGCGGTTCACCGCGAAATGACGGTTTGAACTCGACCAGGTCCCGCGCATCGGCAAGAGGCGGATGCTTCCCGAAGGATTGAGGCAGCAGGGTTATCAATGTAGTTGTATCGGCGGGAAGCGGCAGGCACTCGTTTTCAGCTGCCCAGAGTGCCGCTCCATACGCCTCGAAGCAGTCGGCCATGTCCGGAATTTCCACCGTATCAAAACGCTCCCTGAGCATGGTGACCATGGTGGTATTGAGCGATCCCCCGCCGACAACCGCCAAACGGCGGCACGATTTGTCTTTGATCAAATCGGCGATCTTATCCGCCATCATCCTGCAGAGCCCGGCGATGATATTCGCCCGCGGCTCACCCTTGTTCATCGCATGGGTACAATCGCTCTTGCAGAAAACACTGCAGCGTCCCGCTATTTTGTACGGTTTCCCCTGCGCGGCAAACATGCCCGCCTCTTCGAGGGTGACACCGATCCTGCCGATCTGCTGCAGAAAGAATTCTCCACCGCCGCTGGCGCATTTGTTACCGGAATAAACGGCTCCGATACCGCATTTATTTGTCAATCGATATACCAGCTGTGTTTCGGCACCTGAACTCACGAGCGCATCCGGGCAACCGCCGTCTCCATATATCGCCGCCAGTGCGGATTCAACCGCCTGCGGTTCGGAAATCGACGTAAGTGCGACGGAATTTCTGAACTCCCGGCCGGTAATTGCGATCCGATCGATATCCGCAACCTTGCACGACGTGATAAACGTTTTCAGCACTCCGGCGGGATCGCCGTCATGTACGATACGCCGCCGCATCGAAACCGATTTCCGGGCACCCGAATGATCGATTTCCACCACCTGTATCGTTGAAGTACCGAAACAGATTCCAATTGTCTTCATGAAGGTGAAACCTCTATCTGTTGCTGCCCCGCACTCTACGGATTATTCCGTAAGCGCCCCCCATTCGTCTTCGTAGCCGGTCTCCTGCATGGTTGCATAAAACGGTCTTCAGAAGCGGAAATTACGTTTCGAACCGCCTCATCCCGGTTGTATTTTCATAGCGGGCGGCAATCCGATTCTGGTTCAAAATACACCATGCCCCCGCACAGATAACAACAGAAGGCCTATCCGAGCAATGTACGATTCAGAGAATCCCTCGTCAGTCGAAAAATATTCATCCGCCATTACGCTCTCTGATATGGAGATATTCATTTTTCCGGAGCTGCTCTACGCCCTCGTTCTGGCGAACATCATGTCTCCGGCCATCTGGAAATGGCGTGATGATCCCTGGTTCGCGAAAATCGGGACCATGACCCCCTCACGCAGAATACACCGTCTCAAACAGTTCATCATGGACCACTTCAGCTTCAATCTCGATCTCGACACCTGGGGACTCACCACCAAGGAAACGGAAATAAGCCGTTTCAGCAGATACATTGATGAAAAAGTCCTGGCCGAGAGTAACGCGCTGTTCGGGTATGAGGGTGACAGATACTATTTCGACATTGACATCAGAAAACACTTCGGGCTCGACCGGTACACGTCGAACATAATCCCGTACTGGAAGACCGAAACCGTCGAGGCAATGGAGGCATTCAGGCTCAAAGAAGGCTACCCGAACGGTGCGGGAGAATGTGTCTCCCTGGCAACGCTCTATGCGGCGGCGGCGGTCATCGTTGCCGGGATAGATCCCGATGCCGTTTATCTGCTCGCCACACCGCTGCATTCACAGAACTACCTCGATATCGGAACCGGTATTCTCACGAACAACCGTCGTATCGTCACGAAAACCATGTGGTTCAACGGTACGGAACTCTCCGCGAAGGCGCGCCGCGCACTCGAGAATGAACGGATAACCGTGATCGCTCACTGCAGCGGATACATTCATATGCTCTATCGCGAAGCGACGATCAGTCCGGAAAAATTCAGACACTTCAGCGGGCGCCTCGGCAATTACCTGTCAACACCGGTCACCTTCGGTATTCTCGCCAACTTTCTGCGGCAGAACAGTCAGTTGCAGCCCTGTTTTCAGATCGCGCATAACTGCTGCGGTAAACCGCGGTACATCGAAACGGAAAAGGTATATCATTACGAACATTCCAGCAAAGCGCGGGTGGGTGACGTGACCCAGACCAACCTGCTGCACGAAATAGAAGAGGATGAATTTTATCCTGAACCGCTCCCCGACCGACTGCTGCTCGACGAAATCGAACAGTTTTTCAAGGGACGACCACTTCCGGTCGACGAGAAGGCGACGGTTGACAAGCTGAAAGAACAGCTTAACCACAACTGTTACCGGGTGGATAAAGTGGTACACGACCTGCTGCATTTCTGCCGGACCATCCCCCGTCTTCCGGAAAAGGATAAAATCTTCTCCGGTGGCGAGCCACCGATCGATATCAGGGGTGTAAGCGGTCCGGAAGAGGCCGTCGAACGGTTGAGTTCACTCCGCGAGAAAAACACCACGGTCGATCTCGCCTTCTCGGCCCTGCGCGATCTTTCCCGTTCTTCCTGGAAACCGTTTCTGAAAGCGGCGTTCGAACGCAATCCGGTGTCGGCAACCGCTGCGAAAGGCCGTTCCCCCGCAGAAATTCATGAACAGCTCGGCTCATTCAGTACCGAATCCATCTACGAAGGACCGGCGAGGCTGGCACAACCCGATGAAGTATGGAATTACCGCAGCGGCGACGGGCTTGAAAAAGCGATCTGTTTCATGAATATTCTGAAAAACAACTTTCCCGACGATACGGTCACCTTCCACCGTGATACCCGTGAAACGGTCTGTATAAAGGTCGGAAACGACCGGTTCCTCTTCCCAACGAATAAAAATGTGCCGAATCCCACAGAAATTGATTTTTCTTTTGGAGACAGTTAAACTATAATTTATATTACCTCGCCTGAGGAATAATCTGGAAATGTAAAAACGGTACCGTATCAGTATCTGTTCACTGTTGATACCACTCCAGAATAACCTTTTTCGGAGTTATTGCAGAGCGTGACACAATCGCAGGTACAATGTGAGGGGCATTGTTCCGGGAGAGAGGTGATACTAACTCCCGTGGTGTCGGTTGGATCAGTAACGCGAGGCGGTAGTTCAGACGGATATTTTGATTTCTTTCGCTTTACACCACTTTGAATCCCTGAAGTATCGATGCGAATATACCGGATACCCGAATTACGGTAGTATCCCGTACCGGTTACAGAACCGGAAATGAAAACAACACTTTTCGATAAATACCGCAATTTTTATGAACTTATCGATGATTTCACATCACTTTATGGGTGAAAGTAAGTAGCAATCATTGTGAAACAATGCCATCGTAAAAACCAGTACCGATTGCGGCAATATCCGATGAGCGCATCCGTACTCTTTTCCTTATAAGGAGTATTCCAAATGGAACGAAGAATGATCATACCCGATGAGACATCATTGGAGTTGTACCTCAAAGATATCAGCAAGAATGCGGCGCTCTCTGCGGAAGATGAAGCGAAACTGGCTGTCCGGATCAAAAAAGGTGACCGCAAGGCCCTCGAAAAACTCATAAAGGCCAACCTGCGCTTTGTCGTGAGCGTGGCCCGCAATTACCAGAACCAGGGACTCCCGCTCGGGGAACTCATCAGTGAGGGAAATCTCGGCCTCATTCAGGCCGCGAAACGTTTTGACGAGAAACGCAATTTCAAATTCATATCCTATGCGGTATGGTGGATCCGTCAGGCAATCCTCAGAGCCCTCGCCGACCGCTCACGCATCACCAGAGTACCGCTCAACCGTATCGGCATCATCCACAAAGTGGGGCGTACCCAGAGCAAACTGGAGCAGCGGTTCCGCCGCATGCCGACACTCGACGAGATCGCCAAGGAACTCGGACTTGCCGAAAGTGAAGTAATCGAGATTCAGAAGATCGGGAACCGGTACCTGTCGCTCGACACCCCCGTACAGGCCGACGACAGCTCCCAGCTTATCGACCTGCTGCAGGATGAAAATCAGGAGATGCCCGACAGCCGTCTTATTGAAATGTCAATGCAGGAAGGCGTCAATAAAATCCTCGATACGCTCAACGACCGTGAGAAAAAAGTACTGCAGCTCTACTTCGGCGTGGGAGAGGAAACACCGCACACGCTCGACGAGATCGGCAGACGGCTGCACCTCACCCGTGAGCGTGTTCGCCAGATCAAGGAGAAAGCGATTCACCGGTTGAAAAATTCCTACCGCAGCCGATCGCTCAAAGTATTCACCGACTGATCATCGGTCAACGCATCGTATCCGTCCGTCAGGGCCGGATATGATACGTCAGTGACGGATGTTGAATCGCACTTCGGAAATGACGGTTCGACCGGAACATGACAATGGTCCATGCCACAGCCAACGCAATCACTGATATGTAGGTAACCACCAGCAGAGTAACCATCAACGCCCCTCCTGTTCATCCGATTTTGCAGGCAATGGTTTTCTTCCGACTATTAAATAGTACATTTAACGTTTTCTTAAAAAACGGAAGCTGCGTTTCTCTTTTAACTAATTTTTTCGGCCTGAACGGCAGATTCTGCCGCGGCGGTTGATATATATTTCAGTAATGCGCAACATAACTACCGGTATATTTAAAAAAACACGAAAGAGAAGAATTCTCGTTATTTCCGCCGGAGGATTAAAGGGAGGATTGCAGTGTCTTTACGTTCTCGCTACCGGAGATTCGTGGGAAATCATTTCCCACGCATTCATCCCGTTTCCTCATAAGATAGCCGCACAGCTCGATATCATCCACGACGACTCCGGCAACAAAGTTTCATCCGCCGATCTCGCCTTACTTGATTATCGTATGTCACTCCTCTACACCGAATCCGCGCGGACTACTCTCGCGAAACTCCCCACCGCATTGAAAAAACCGCATTGCGCGATCCTCAATAAAGTGTGCCTCTGGAAAGGCCCCACCGGAGAAGATCAGCAGCAGACCTACTGGGATCTTCCGATAGGAGATGCACAGCATCTTGCAGGATCACTCGGTATCCCGGTCCTCACCGATCTGATCCGTCACCGGTGCATTGCGGGTGGAAAAGCCGCACTCCCTGATACTATCGGCAATATACGTCTTGCTGCCGCAGTGGGCGGCACGGTCCTGTTTATCAATATCGGCCTCGTTGCACGAATGACGGTAGTCGATACCAGAAAATCTGAAATACTGATCGATTCGGATACCGGGCCGGGTACGTGTTGCATTAATTCGGTGATGCAGCGGATCACGGCCGGTACCGACAGCGAAAAAATCGATCGGGATGGAACGCTTGCCGCACAGGGAACCGTCAATGGTGAGTGTCTGCAGCGACTCTCCGATTTTCCGTGGTTTTCAAAACCGGCACCGAAACAAGCAGCACCTGAACTTTTCGAAGAGCTTGCCGCCGACGAGCGACTTGCGACACTCTCCGATGCTGACCGTCTTGCAACGATAACGGCGCTGACCGCCCGGAGCATCTATAACTTCTACCGGACCGAATCACGATTCTCCACCGACGATCAGACAGTACTGCTCTCCGGTGGAGGTTCAAACAATCAGACCCTCACCAGGTATATCGCCACCTATTTCGACAGTATTCCGGTTAAAAACGTCGAACGGTACGGTATCCCCGCCGATATGCGGATTCCACTCGCCCTCGGCCTGACGGTGAACACCTATATCGGCGGAACGCCCATACCCTGGGAAACCGGCAGTAACCCGACGGTGCAACCAATGGGAAAATGGGTGCTCCCGTAAAGAAAACGACGACTTCTGTTTCACAGGATGCCCCCACCCGTTATCCCACTTCGATCCCGTCCAGTCTCAGTGCACCGCTCCCGCTTACCGTAGGGGAAACTCAGATATCATCGCCTTGATCAGGTCATGAAGTCGAGAACATCGTGATTGACTATTGCCTGCTACCTATTCAAGGCACACAAAACCCATCCTATTTTCCCCTATGATCGAGTAACTGCCGTGCCCCCTGATGACCGGGTTTGAGCATGATGACCTGCTGCAATGCCTCCTGCGCATCGGCAGTTCTCCCGAGTTGCGTAAGTGCAACGGCGCGCCCGTAGTGAAATTCAGGGTCCTGCGGATTACGGTAGGTCAATTCAGAATAGGTTGAGAGTGCATCGTTGTATCTGGCGCATTTAAGCTGGAGTGAAGCAAGATTCCGGTCGATATTTTCAAGTGACGGATGCGCGTCGCGGACAGCAGTGAGCAGGTCGAGTGCCCTGCGGGATTTCCCGAGCGCATCACAGGTGAGCGCCAGGTTGCCCTGTGCCTCGGGAAAATCCGGGAGCAGACCGGTTGCCTTCTCGAGATGTGTCAGAGCCTTTTCGTTCCTGCCCTGCTTCATGAAGATCGTGCCGAGATTGTAGTGCACGACCGCAAGAACCGCGGAGGTCGAAAGATTGTCAAGCGGATAGAGATTCTTATCGGTGATGGACCAGCGCATGCGGTACCAGGCGTTGTCCATTATCTCACCGTTACGCAACGTCTCGATGTTGCAGCGATCCCTGCCGTTGTCAAACCGGACGAACATATGCCCCGGAGCACGGACACCGTACAGCGGCAGCCCGGTTTTTTCGGCGATCAGCAGGTAGAGAAGCGACATCCCGACACACGATCCCTCTTTTCCCGCCAGCACCAGATGGGGATACAGGTATCTTATATTGTCGCGGTCGTCGTTGAACGTGATCCCCCAGTTGGTGAAAACATAGTCGGAAACGATAGTGATGATACGCCGGGGATCGGTTTCCATGAAGAGGCTGGAAGAGAGCACCAGTGCGGCACTGTCAAGCTTTCCGGCGAACGATGTCAGAAGTTCCCCGCTGGTATCCCCAGCCGGTTCGGAGCTGATGATACCAAGGAGTTCACGGGAAAGACTCAGTGTCGCATGCCCCGTATCCTCCTGCGCGCTTATGATCGAAGAGAGTTTCTGCTGTTCTCCTGAAAGCGCATCGGTCGGACGCTGATGCTCCTTCCTGCATGATACTGTCAGTAAACCCGTTACAACCGCAATACCGGTCATTCCCATGCAATAATGCCGTATCATTTTTCCACTCCGTTATCAGAATCGTGAATAGTTACCGGGTACCTAAAGCGTATCTTCCCGTATGGTAACGAATCAACACCCGAAGTACCCGCATACCATACACCATCGGATTGAGATACGACTTTTCACCGGCATACCTGGTCGGAATGGGCAATTCTCCGATGCGAAGTCCTGCCAGCCGGGCGGTGGCAATCACCTCAAGGTCGAAATCGAACCCGCCACCGAGCCGGTCGAATGGAACGGTATCGAGTGTACGACGGCCATAGACAAGAAATCCGCTGTGATAATCGGTCATCGCAAGCCCGAATACCCGGTTTTCAAGAGTGGTCAGAAGCCTTCCTGCCAGATATTTATACAGCGGCATGCCGCCGGACAGCGCCGTGCCCGAAGCGATGCGCGATCCCTGCATCAGATCGACGCCATCCCGGCGCATGGTCGCGACAAACAGTTTAATCGATTCGGGAGGATACTGACCGTCGGCATGCAGGCAAACCGCGAACGCACACCCGTCGTTCTTGCAGAGAGCAAGACCATGTTTTACCGTTGCGCCATACCCGAGGTTTACCTTCTGTGAAACGGGGACACACGAGGAATTTTCTATCGCGATTTCACCCATCACCTCGGAGGTACGGTCGGTGGAACCATCGTTGATCATGTAGACACGGTTGACCGACTTCCACAGATCCGGCTCGATGCGATCGATGACGCTCGGAAGTGTTTCGGCTGCATTGTAGGCGGGAATGAATATCGATACTGTCGCGTTCATCATTTTCTCCGGTACCTAGTCGCCAAAACCGGTTTCCCGCCGGTACCCCCGTTATGCAATCCAGCTGCACGGGGACCTGATAGTTCCGGATCAACCATATATTTCGATGAATCCTCTGATCGTCCTGCGGAGCGCCTCATCGAGCGACACTAAGGGGCACCATCCAAGTTGTGTGGTCGCAGCGCTGATATCCGGTACCCGGCGGTCACTGTCCTCGTACCCCTCACCGTAAAATTTCTCTGCCGACACCGTTACCACCGGTGCGACCCGTGAGAGATCAATCTCCCGGCATTCGGCGTACAGCTTACGCATTGTTTCAGCTAAATCTGCTATGGAGATCTCGTTTCCCGGATTGCCGATATTGAATATCCGACGCCGTGCCGCATCGGGCTGTTCCAGTACCCGAACGACTGCATCGACCGCATCACTAATCGCGGTGAAGCAGCGGCGATTCGTCCCTCCATCCACAAGCTGCAGCGGTTTTCCGTGCAGCAGTGCATCCATGAAACAGGCGATCACCCGCGGAACGCCTTCACCATCGACTCCCGGCATGAAATCCATTTTCGGTCCGATGAAATTGAAAGGTCGGATAATGGTGAAATCAAGTCCTTTCTCGAAACCATAGGCATAGAGTGTCCGTTCAAGCAGCTGTTTGGCACTGGCATAACACCATCGCTGCAGATGAACCGGCCCGAGAAGCAGTGGCGATTCGGTTTCACTGAGCAGATAATACGCGGGATCATCGGCGGGCAGTGCTCTGCCGACCGTACCGACCAGCGTTTTACCGTATACCTCGGAGGTTGAAAAATGAATGAGTCTGCAGTTCAGATCGCAGCATACCTTCACCAGCGGAT
>JAFGHA010000311.1 GCA_016930275.1 Chitinispirillaceae bacterium | reverse complement strand
GGTGTCTTTGTCGCCCGGCACCACTATCCCGGTGATAAGGGAGCGCTCTCGACCGGTCAGGGCAACGGCTTCGATATTATACGTCCCTGCATCAGGGATGGTAATGCGATACACGCCGTCGCTGCCGGTCGTGTCCTTGAGTGAATCCGGAATCGGACCGTCGGCGGCAGGGTTGTAGTCAAACGGAATACAGGTCACCTGCACACCTGTCGCGGGCCGGTTGTCCGGCGCGTACACAACGCCTGTCAGGCTGTTGACGTCTTCGGTGCCGCCGCCAATAAGGCTGACGCACCGTAGCAGCGCCATGGCGGCGAGCGAGAAAGCGCAGCAGAGTGTCTGTCGCACCCGGTTATTCATGGTCCTGCTCCACGGTTATGGACCTGCTCACCGGAAACAGTTGCAGGTTGAGCCGGTACACACGGTCGCCTTTCCGGTCCTGGGCAGTGATTTCGAAAATCCGCTTTCTGCACCGTGCAAGCTCCTCGCTGATTTTTCCGAGCGACTCCCTGGAAATGGCGACTGATACTCCTGAAATATCCCTCTGCTCTGGTGCCACCTCGTCGATAGCCCGGGCCGCAAGAGAGGCCATCTTTTTTTGAACACTGCGGACCGCGAGCGATTCCACTGCCGTTCCGTCGGTGGTCAGGAACTGCTGCGTTACGCGCAGGCGGCCGTCTGCTTCCTGTATCAAATTTAATTTGCGGAGGAGTTCGACCGACGCTTTTGCTTCATCCGCGCTGATCGGCGGGTTGACCAGGGCCGCGAGTTTTTCATAATCGCCGTCGAACCGGGCCATGTCCACCAGCTCTTTGATGATGGGGTGGTACCATCTGCTGAAATATTCGAACTGGTCGCCTGAGAGCTGGCTTACCGTGGCGCCACCCTGCGAATTTCTGAGCGCTTCGAGGTGGCGCATCTTTGATTCGATGTCACGGGCCTGGCAGAACAGGACCAGTGTCCTGAAAATTTTCCGCTCCGCCTTTTTAAGCCCCATTGCCGCGCACAGGGCGGTTATGCTCGGGCCGCTCAGGTTGGCCTTGCCTTCAATGACCAGTTTGATGAAAACAGGGGAGGAGAATCCCGCTTTTTTTGAAAACGAACGGAACGTAAGGCCGCAGCACTTTTTCTGCTCCATATAGTAATCGCGCAGGTATTCTCTGAAATCGATATATGAAGAGAGCGGTTTCATGGCGAACGATTCTTACCTCAAACGGTATCATCATATCTTAACGGGAAAGCACAAACGGCCATCTCGATCCTTCGTCAACAGTGGCGAAACCTTAACCTATGAAGAATCCGGTTGCGCCATTCTTTGATCAGATAGAAATGGCAGGATGCCCCCTCCCTGAATCTGCATTCATAATATACGACATTTTACCGATGTTTTGTATATCTTTTTATGATACAAAGTAAAAAGGTAATTTATTCAAGAAGAATGACTTAAAATAAGCTGTTCATTTATTTAAAGATACAATATGATACAAAAATATTAAAAAAATAAAGGTATTTTACTAAAGTTTTATTATATTATTTTCTGAACGGGAGAATATATCCGTTCACTTTAAATGATGGAGGGAGTTGCAGTATGAGTCTTAGCAAAAGCTGTAACCGTCTGATTCCTGCCGTAACCGCAGTGCTGATGTGTGTCGCCGTCAGCTTCGCCCAGATCGAACAGGGAAGTCTGAAGTTGTCCGGGTTTGTGTCGATGGAAAGCGGACAGTTGGTTAAATACAAAGTCAATTCAATGGATTTTCTGCATCAATGGGTTCAGAAGAATAAAATTGGCATCAATTTTATCTCTGATATAAACGAACGCCTGGGAGTTTATGTGACCACCGGTGGGATCATTTCGTATAATACGATTCCGTCTTCGGCCATAGGACGTCCAGATGATTTTGCAAATTCAACATTTGTCGGTCTTTTTATTGATCGTGCTGAAATGGTGCTGCGTCTGGGACCTGACCCGGAAGAGGGATTGCTGGATATAGGCATAGGAATATGGAATGAAAAATACAACCATGAAGCCAAAAATCTAGGTGAGTACCTGTTCAGGAGCGGAGCCTATCCTGGGTATATTTACCAGTCTGGATTTGATGAATGTTTTTATAATCTTGCAGGCATTCATATAAACAATCAATTGTTCGGTGTCTGGCATAACGAGTTGTTTCTGACTTCGGAATTATATCTCACGCCATTTTGTGATTTTTCAATCGGTTATGTTACTGATATTTCTTTAGCGAAGAAAGTTATTAATTTCGGGGCTGGCGCGCAGTTATTCCGACTTTTTTCAGTGGATGAAGAGCAGACAACGCCACAAGCATTAATCGGGGATCCCTCAATAGAATTATTCACTCAGCCAAATTTCTATCGGGACTCAATAGGCGTCGACGGGCTTGGATTACCTATTTATGACACCATTTACTATACTTTCGCTGGTACAAAAGTAATGGCCAGGGCAATGCTTGATCCAAAACCATTGTTCGGCCTTGATATTTTTGGTGCCGAAGACCTTAAAATCTATTTTGAAGCTGCGATTCTGGGACTGAAAAATTATCCTAATTCTCCTCTGGAACACCGCTCCATACCTGTGGGTAAGTGGATTAATAAATTCGGATTTGATACATTGCTGCAAAAAATGCCGATAATGATGGGGTTCAATTTCCCGGCATTCAAGATACTTGATCTGGTTTCTTTGCAGCTCGAATATTACGGGAAAAAATACGTGAATGCCGTTCCTCTGCCTTGCGGCAGTAGAAAAGGGAAATATTATCCTGTTTCAACTATCCCTTATAACCCGGGTGGTGGTTCAGTATACGACAGTCTCTATGAACAGGGTGGCGCAGTGAATTGGAAATGGTCGGTGTATGTTCAAAAAACAATTTTTGATAATTTTTCAATTACGGCTCAAGCGGCAAGGGATCATCTTTTAAATACCGTAAGAGGACTCTCTATGCTTGAAGTTGACCGTGAGGAAGCGCTCGTGCAGAATAAACACTGGTACTGGATGATTAAATTCAGCGGCAATTTTTAACCCATCACTGTAGGATAATGAAAGGAGGTCCATGATGGGGAGAGGGGGAAACAAGGTGAAAGTTCCATCTATTTTTGAGAAAGGGAAAGGTGCAGTTATGAAATCAAATACAGAAACAGGATCAAAGGCGGTCATTCGTGGAATTCTGATGATGATTTCTGCGATGATGCTTTTGTATCCGGTTAATACGTTTGCGGAAAATCCTTGTATACCGGGCAGTATTAGCTCCGCGGATCCGGCGCCCTCGGTGTTCAATGACACGCTCTATCTTTACTGTACCCAGGACAATAATGCCGATCTGCAAATTTTTAACATCCGCTGCTGGTCAACGACGGACCTTGTCAACTGGACAAGCCACGGAGTAGCTTTAACTGAAAACAATGTCCCCTGGAGTAACCGAAGCGGCTGCTTATGGGCGCCGCATGTAGTCTATTTCGGAGGAAAGTATCACCTGTATTTTCCAGCAAAATGGACCACCAACGGCAAGTTTTATTCCGGCCATGCAACAGCGACCCGTCCTCAAGGACCTTTTACCGCCGATGCACAGCCAATGATGATTGCTGGTTCAAGGACAGGATCGGTTCAGGATGACGGTCTTGATCCTTATGTCATTATGGATACCGGCGTCGGCAGCACAAATAAAAACTATCTCGCCTGGTGCAAAACAGGCAGAACGCCGAATTACAACTATATTGGGGAATTGAACGCTACGGGCGACCAGGTTATCGGAACCGTTACAACACTGGTGAATTCGCAATTTTATCCTGACGGCCAGCACTATGTCGAAGGCCAGTGGTGGGTCAAACCATCGGGTACTACCTGGTACCATATTTATGCGTGCTATTATCCCTCCGGCGCGGAACAGGTCGGATGTGCTACAGCCACTAACCTGATGGGTCCTTACACCTTCCGAGGCTGGCTTATGGGGACAAATCGGGCTTCCGCCGCAGGTACTATACATCCGGGATGCGTATATTTTAAAGGAAAATGGCATCTGTTCTGGCACTGTGGGGGTGATGAGTTCGGCGGAACGCTGCTTTCAGCCGCTTACTTACGGTCGACAGGTGCGGAATATTTCCAGTTCAGCGGTACGAACATTATAAGCCCGATTACTCCTACCAGGAACTGGTCAATCCCTAAGACCTACAGAGGTGTGGGAGTACCAAAATCCGGGGATACCATTCATATCGACCGTTGCGCGCACACCGGAACAGGAAATGCGCTCAGCGGAGTTACGATTGCCAGAGTTGACGGCGGCGAACCGCTCGGCCATATGGTTACCAATATCGGCAACGGCGGCTGGGTGCGGTATGATAGTGTGAATTTTACCGGAGCGGCCAGGGTAATGGCGCGGTATGCTTCTACGAACGCCAATAATACCATGCAGATCCGGGTCGGTACCAATACCGGAACGCTTCTTGCAACCGTACCGCTTACGAGTACCGGAGGACTGACTACCTGGCAGACGACTCCTGAAGTCACGCTGACCCAGACGGCAACAGGCGTGCAGAACCTTGTGGTAGCATTCGCAGGTACTGCGAATACCATGAAGGTAAACTGGATCAGATTCATGCCTCCCCCGACTTCTGTCAATTCATTAAACAGGAACTCTGCATCAATAGTGACTTTCAAGCGCCTCAACAAGACCACCTTTCAGATCGCGCTCGATCAGGGTGAAAAAGTTCCCCAGGTCAGGCTCTTCAATATGCGCGGCCAGGAGATTGCAGGAGCGGTTGCGGGAAAACTGGTGGACCGTAAAATGCAGATCTCAATCAATAAAGCGCTTTCAGCAGGCTCCTATGTGCTGACCGTGACCAATGCGGCAGGCACGCAGGAGATTCCGTTTGTGTATTGATGGTTGTTTGAAGAATCGGTAGTCTCTCTCTCAGGGGTGGTTCCGGAAGATTGGAACCGCCCTTTTTTTATAACAAGAGAATAGAAGATTCTGATGAATGATGCTGCTGATTAAAGTAAAAAAAGTTGATTCAATAAGAAGGGGGGTAGATTAAACGGGGGAATAAAAAAGATAGGCAAAGCTTTTTTTGTTTTAAGCATAAATAAACTTGCGTACACGATATTTTGTTATTATATTATTTCCATAAACGGAATCCCATTACATCAATTGTTTTACAAAACAGAATACAGGGATCCCTAAGGTTACGGAAGTAGTGGTGAGAGGTGAAGGCACTGTACGGTTCTTCCTCTCCAACAAAAATGTTTTTCTCAGCCATTTTTTATTTGTGTAAATTTCCTAAATTTCGCAATTAAAAATGGGCGGATAGTGTTATTCTTTTCTATAGTTTTAAAGATGCTTTTTTAACGGAATTAGTAAGTAGTGGTACCCAACTATTGTTAATTATCATCTGTTTTAGAGCAACGCATACATCGAGGAATAGTTTTTTGCATGTTGAATATTGCATAGATAATAATTTTTAGTGTGTTTTAGTTTATCATTTATTCAGTATATACAGAACGATGAGAGAGGAGGTAGGAAGCCGGGTCATGCTCATTTGTGGGTGCGTCTTGCTAACATCAGGAAAAATGAAGGACATGTTACTACTTACAAACTATGGTACCTGAGGCCCGCGACTCACGTTCATTTTCGCGGGCTTCATGGATGAAGACAACACCATTCTTTAATCTGGTAAGAAAGGAGCAGTACAATGCAATTCTCACGATTTTACCTGGTAGCACTTATGGCTGTTTCGATTTTTGCTGTTGTTGTGTTTGGCGAAAACACCGGTTATACTACGATATACTCGGGCGCCTCTTCGAATACGAACAGGAGGGCGGTCAAGGATACCATGCCGGAAGACGGTCAGATCACCAGCATGTCCATGTATCATAACGCAGGTACCAGCGGCCAGATGCAGATGGGTATCTACGCTGATAATAACGGCGTTCCGGGGTCCCTTTTGGCATCGACCGAAAAGACGAATATTGCGACAACTGCCGGATGGCAGACTATCAATTTGACAAGTCCGATTAGTGTTACCAGCGGGACATATATATGGCTTGCCTGGATGTATCAGACCGGATCGGGTGCGCGCTATCTTTCAAGCGGCGGCAACGGCTATCGGACGGTAACCGGTTCAACCTGGAGCACCAGCAGTACCAATATGCCCTCATCGTTTGGCACAACGAGCTGGACCTCGGGGGTGAATTTTTCGGTTTATGCCACCTACACTCCACAAGGTGGAACGACGTATTCATTAACCGTAAATGTCACCGGAGCGGGTACCGTGAGTAAGAATCCTGATAAATCTTCATACGATCCTGGTGAACTGGTTACTTTAACCGCCAGTCCGGCAAGCTGTTTCACCGGCTGGAGCGGGGATGCAAGCGGGAGCACAAATCCGCTTACCGTTACCATGAATGGGAACAAGACCATCGGTGCGACTTTTCCCGATGTGTGCGCGCCGCCGGATATTTGGACAAGGGATCCCGGAGTTGTTTCCCTTGTAGAAGAAGGTGACCTGATCGGGCTCGGCACGGATATGCCTGCGGCAAAGCTGGATATCGCTTATAACCTTCCGTCCGGTTTCGGACTCAAAGTCGCCAATTCAGCGAGCTATGCGGCGGGAATAAGCGTTCAATCGCAATATGGACCCGGATTGGATGTAACGAGCAATTACAATACGGCAATAAGAGCTTTTGCGAATCCGGGCGTACTTGCTATTGAAGCGTATGGAGACGTTCAAGTCAACGGCCAAGTCGAATGCAATGTCGTAAAGATTAAAGACTGGACAATCGAAGCGCCTGACTATGTCTTCGATAAGAACTATAAGCTCCCGGCATTGAAGGAGCTGGAAGAAATAATCATGGCCCAAAAGCATCTTCCCGAAGTTCCGAGCGCCGCCGAGATGAAGAAAAACGGTGTGGATCTTTCCGAACTCAATATGACCTTGCTTAAGAAAGTGGAAGAATTGACCCTATATGTTATTGAGCAGAACAAGAAGATTGAATCGCTGGAGGAAAAGGTTTCGGGAAAGTAGAAGTTCCTTGCAGTCCGTTATTATCGGTATGGTCGGCGGAAGCGGGATATGTCCGTTATGTTATCGGGTGTAAAACATGTCATTTTACACCCCACTCGCTCCCGGAAAAAGGCAATTGCCTATTTTAGCAATAAACCAGGAGTCTCACAAATGAAAAAATTATTGATAAGTGGTGCAATGATGGCCATTTTTACGCTATCAGTACCCCTTCACGCGAGGTTGTTGGCGGTTATCGGAAGCGGGGATGTTGCCTCTCAGAACGGAGATCCGCAAAAGGTTAGCGCGCCGTGGACAAATCTATATATGGCTTATGAAACGCTTTTAAATCGCGGCTTGGGCCATGATGAAATTACCGTCCATTATGGGAATGATGGAACGGATTTCGTGTCTGATTACCCAGAATGGGACCGATTTAAAAATAGGTGGTCTAATGAAATTTTAAAAATAACCGATTATCCCAATGATTCCGGCTCAATTCATCATGTATTGGACAGTCTCTCCGGCATTATGAACACTACGGATACTCTTTTGTACTGGTGGACAGTGGGTGATGGTTTTCCGTGCTTGGTCAATCCTGAAAATGAGCAGTGCGAGTATAGCTTTTCATTGTTAAATCAGGCAGAGGCGGGGAGACCGGAGGCGTGTGAGGGAACGGAAGGGTGCCCACCACAAATATACTGCACCTATATTTTTTCATCCAAGTTTGCATCGTGGGTAGATGAGGTACCTAATGCATTCAGGATATTTATTTGGGGCACATGCTATAGCGGCCTAATGAGTACTCCCCTTATAAAAGAACCTTACACTAATAAAACACTATTTCTATGCTCCAGCAATGGCAGCGAGCCGCATTTCTCGTTACTGCTTGAGAATACAAGCTTTGATTACACTGGCCCTACGGGTTATCAGCCGGCATGGTCTGCAGAATTTTCTTACCGCTTCTGTTCATTTGCCGATGGATGTAATTATTTCGGGCAGGCGATGAACGCCGACCGTCCCGCCGATGACCCTTCACACAATAATAAAATTGATTTTACAGAATTCCATTGGTCTATTTGGCAGGCATATTCTTCGGGTCCTACACGCGATGGCGATCATCCTAACTCAGATTTTATTCCCCAGCTTGAAGATGTGGGAAATAAAGCCCCAACAACATTCCTCAGGGACGGCTGGTCACGTTGCTTGGATATTAAATACTTCGGACAGAATTTGGCGCGGTTTTCGCAGGCAGGATATATGCAAATAAAAGGAACCAATGTGTCGGAAGACCCTTCAGGCCTGATTTTCAAGCGAATTTCATCGGGTTCAAGCATCACGACGTCTGGTGATCTGCAAAGTCCTTCACCCACTCCATACGATCATCCGTGGCTTGATGGATCACAAAGCGGAAACCTTGTGATTAGAAACAATTACGGGACCGCCGCCATTGCCGCTATGCATGATGACGGAAGCAAGGTGGATATTCACTTGCGGGGCTGGCTCGCGCCTCAGTATCCGAGATTCAATTTTCAGTAAAATATCCATTTCCCGTAATAATGTGGAAAATGGGGGGGGGTAGGTACGATTGCAGACGATCACTCACGGTTCAACTTTCCATGAACGTTGAACCGTTGGTTTAAAGGTGATTGCTCAATTCGTAAGCCCACGGCGAACGGTGTGTTTACCTTGCCGGGATTTTCGGTTATATTACGCTTCGGGGTTTTTCCAGTTAATCGGCAGCAG
>JAFGHA010000310.1 GCA_016930275.1 Chitinispirillaceae bacterium | reverse complement strand
ACATCCTCCTGATACACCATGATGCCGTACGATTCCTCGAGCGCTTTGCCTATAAGCGGATGAAGCGGACGGTACGGTTTCCCGTTGAGACGGTGGAGATACTCACGAATATATTTATTCGCCGCCGGCCTGATGATCGAGGAGTGGATAACCAGATGTTCGAAATCCCCCCGCCGGCTTTTCCGCTGCAGCAGCCGCATCGCGGGAGATTCAACGTAAAACACTCCCATCGTCGCTCCCTTGGCCAGCAGTTCGATCGTTGCCGGGTCGCTCTGCGGATCGATCCGGGTTTCATCGAAATCCGGGAACTCCTTTTTAACCGACCGCACCGCATCACGTATCACGGCGAGTGACCGGTTACCGAGCAGATCGATCTTCACGAGTCCCATCGCTTCGGTACCATCCTTTTCCCACTGCAGAATCTGATAACCTTTCGCGCTGCGCTGCAGGGGTGCCACCGATCGTATCGGGCATCCGGTAATCACCACACCGCCGCAGTGGGTACCGATCCCTCGCGGCAACCCGATGATCTTTCCCGCATCTTTCAGAATAGCGGGCCATGGTTCATCCAGGGGAATCTCTTTAAGCCCCGGCCACGCCGCGAGCAACGTTTCGAGATCGTCACTGTACGATTGCAGATCGGCAAACCAGGGGATCTTTTTCGTCACGGCACTGATCTCATGTTCGGTTCTGCCGTATACCCGCGCCACCTCGCGTATCGCCATGCGTGCGCCGCAGGTCTGATGCGTTGCCACCATCGCGGCATGATCGTTCCCGTATTTTCTGAAAACATAATCGAGTACGCCGTCACGCTCATCCCAGGCGAAATCGATATCGATATCGGGTGGATCGCTTCTGCTCGCATTCAGGAAACGTTCGAACATGAGATTATAGCGGATCGGATCGACATTGGTGATGCCGAGCGAATACGCGACGATACTCGCCGCGCCTGAACCACGACCGCAGGTTCGGGGTGACTGCCGAACAATATCATCGACGATCAGGAAATAACCGGCAAATCTTTTGGATACAATAAGTTCCAGTTCATGATCGATCCTTCCGGTAATACGGTCGTCAAGCGTTCCGTAGCGCCATAGTGCTCCGGCCATGGTACATTCCCGGAGTATCTCGGCGCTCCGTTCAGACTGCTGCACTTCGGGCATGATACACGTTTCGGGAGTTGTTGAGGCTGCAACTTTGTCGGCAAACGCTTCGGTATGCGCAATCGCGGTATCGAACACCTCGAACCGTTCGGCAATCATCTGCGGCGACTGCAGAAGCGCAGTATCGGGAAAAAGATCCTCTTCCCGAAGCCGGGAAAGGGTTGAACCGGTATCGATGGCACGCAGCATCCGATGCGTGGCGATATCGTCGGGGTTCAGGAATACTGCCGGAGGAGCGATTATCGCCGGTATCTCACGTTTCCGTACCCATTCAGGGAACCTGCGAAGCCGCCACTGGCGATAAAAAAGTGTCACCCTGTCATCGCAACGGTCAAAAAGCGCACGCGATTCCGATACAGCAACGATCCCGCTGCCGTATACGCAAAGCGCCTCGGCGAGCGAGAACGATTCCGAAAGCTGCCGTTCACTGACAAGTGAACAAAGGGAGGAAAAACCGTCCGGGCCATCGGCGTACACGAGTGCGCTGTCACCCGATTTGTCGTCAATTTCGGCTCCGGCAAGCGGTTTGAGACCGAATCGTCTGCATGCATCGATAAAGAGCGGATACCCGTAGAGGTTGTTGCGGTCGGTGATGGAAATAATACGGTATCCCAGTTCCGCTGCCGTGCGGCAGATCGCTTCGGGAGAATGTACTCCCCGCAGCAGCGAGTAGGAGGAAACGGCGTTGAGAAGCGGGAGCATTCTGGTTTTGGTCCGGGGTTACTGTTTGTCGCCGTTACGGTAGAATATGGTGTCGTTTCATTGCTGCGGTCACGATTCGGGTATTCAGGAATCGGAATTCGGGATCCGGAACGGTTTTCATTTTTCCGTCGTCACTGATATTGTACAGCTGTAAAGAGGGGTAAAACTGCTCGTTACCATCCTATCATCTTCTCCCCAGCGCTCTGCGCAGCTCCCGTTCTCCGCCGAGGATGACGGTTTCCACATTATCAATAAGCAGTACCACGGGATCACGTATCGAAAGCGCATTCATGTCTTTCCAGAGCGCGGGCAGTGCCCCGGCGGACTGCGCTACCGCCTTCCGCAGTGAATCGGTACTGACACCGGTTGCGGCGAGGGGTACATTCCAGTAGGAACTTCCCGGAGTTTTCGCGTACGCGCTGAGATATTTCAGTTTCGCTCTTGCCGAAACCGTGCCCAGTGCCATCCAGCGCAGCGCCTCTTCCTGACGGAAGTGCTCCTCGGTACCGCGCCTGACTTCTCCGGGATGCTGAAGTATGACCGGTTTGATGCCACATGCGGTACGCAGCGACGAATCGGCATCGAAAAGCTCCATGATATCAGGTAATCCCTGAAAAAAAGGATCGATGTAGAGCACCGTTTTACCCGGCGATTTCGTCCGATCGAGTGAATAGTTGGCAGGAACGATGCCGTCCTGAAAAGTATAGACTTCGTCAAGATCCACGAGTCCTTTCTCGATGGTTGAGAAATTGTGCGCGAGCGACACTTCTCTTCCGAAGAGATAGAACGGCAGTTTTTTCACCCGGTACTTCTCGATGAACTTTTTTCCCTGCGGCGACGGTGTGGTGAACGTCTGGATGTCGGCACCGGGAAAGAGTTCGCGGGTGGTGGCGATCACCTTGTTTTCGGGATGGGTGAAAGTGGACTTCGCAACCACCACCGTGAAGATGAAGGGTACCGCGTCGCGTCGTTTGCATTTCCCCTGTTCGCAGGTGCTTAGTTTTCCCGGAGTGCGGCAATCCGTATCTTCGACGCATTCAGGGAGCGACGCGCACGCGGGAGTGGCATTACCGGTGCTTGTGCATTGAAACCGCCACAGATTTCCTTCGATAATCGATCTTCCGAACGGACGGTTGTTAACCATGAGTGTCGGCGAGGCATTGATCGAGAGTCGACTGGAACGATCGTACTGCTTTTTCAATTCCGTCTTTCCGTGTTTGTTTACCCAAGATGCGATTTTTTTTGTATCGATACCGAGTTCCCTGAACAATGTGGCGGTCGATCGGTCGTCGATGACACGGCTGTGCAGAAACCGTATCCAGCGGTCGGGATACAGGGCCTTTACGGCAAGCCATCGCATCTCATCGATCACTTCCGGGTTACCGTGAAGCGATGAAAAAACGGTATCATCGGTTACCGTTCCGATAAACCAGATCCGCCAGACGATGGAGGTATCCGCACCGCTAAACGCGAGAAAAACGCTCAGCGCCTCCATACCGTACGGGCATTGACTCATAATGTAAAGATCCCAGGTGTTTTCTGCGACCGCGTCGGTGCGCTCCTGTTGTATGATACCGGTGAACTCCGGATGGTCGGGAAGTTCCGGAATCACGTCGTACCAGCGTGCCTGCCCTGGTGAAACGTTCCCGTCGTTCAGCAGCAGCACCAGTCCGGAAAGGCTTTTTCCCTGAAACCCGAACTGAAGCACCGGTACGGTTCCCGCCTTGAACATCGGCTGTTTTCCGGTTTTACGATGCCCGTTCACCACAAGATCGATTCCGGGAAGGTTCGGGACGAGCGAGGCGGTTTCCTCCTGCCCCAGGTGCGAAAGCAGCACCTGAATATCCGATTTCGCGCTCATTTCTTCCCAGATAGCGGCCAGCGCCGTTTGCGGCTTGCGGATGGTTATCGTTTGGTCGACCGGAAAGAGTTTCTCGGAAGTGACGACCGCGGTTACGGCTATTCGGACGTTCTTCTTTTTTACGATCAGATACGGTTTGACAAGAGGTGAACCGTTCCCGGTAAAACAGTTAGCGCACACCAGAGGAAGCGCTTCGTTCTTCGCCCGGTCAATGAGCCATTTTCCGCTGAACTGCAGATCGTCATCTCCGATCGCCACGGCGTCGTAGCGCATTTTTCCCATCGCCGTTATCATCGCGACGGTTCGCAGCGAATCGGCACTCCGCCCTTCGGTGTAATCGTCGTAAATCCCGCCGGCGGAAAATCCTCCGGCATCGAGCAGGAGCAGCTCCCCCGCTTTTTTCCGCAGCGATCCGATCAGCGAAGCCCGTTTCGCCACTCCGCCGCCGGGCTCCAGCTCACAGTCGCATGCATCGATCATTCCGTGCGATTCTCCTCCGGCAATCACCGTGATCGCACCGGTGGGACGCTCCTCCGCTGCGGCAGTCGACATCGCACACCAGAGCGCCAGCGTGATGACGACGAGAGGTAAAGTCCGTTTAAGGATAGTACCTGTCTTATTTTCATCCGGATGGATCGGACAATATCGTGATCGGCCTCGGCATCGGGATCGTCTTTTATTATTTACTGACATTTCGAACATTGATGGTCAACCCTTTCAGGGGCACAACAACAGGAACACGGTGTAAAGAGACTGACAATGACCTTACACTCATGGTGAGCTTGTCGAACCATGGAAATTTATCCTTCGACAGGCTCAGGATGAGCGGAATCGCGGTTTTAAGTACCTGAATAGTTGCATTTCGAGACTAACAGCCTCACACCGCTTTGACAATGAAATACCCTTTCTTTCCCTTCTGCAGCAACAGATAGCGGTTCTGTAAAAGTTTGTCGGTGGTGATCATCTCCATGGGATCACCGCATTTCTCCCGGTTGATCGAAAGTCCGCCCTGGGTAATCATACGGCGGGCCTCCCCTT
>JAFGHA010000309.1 GCA_016930275.1 Chitinispirillaceae bacterium | reverse complement strand
GTTTGTAGTTACTGGTTGCGCAATGACTTTTGGGGAAACCCCATCCGATTCGCTACCGGATATGCCGAAGTTGGTCATTACCGCTACCCGTAAAAGTGTTCCGGTCGAGAATGCGCCATCGGTGGCTTATGTAACTGATGCCGCAGAAGTCGGCACAATAAGTGCCAAAACCGCTGCCGATGCGCTTGAGTACATTCTCGGACTATCCATCGAAGGCGGGACCGGAAGCGGTGGGCCGCTCAAAAAGAATGCGACCATCAACGGGTTACCGTCAAACTACAGTCTCGTTCTTGTAAATGGAGCCCGGCTACTCTCGTCTCATTTTCATACCGGCACCGATATCAACCTGATTCCGGCAGATAACATTGAACGTATCGAAGTGATAAAAGACGCGACCTCATCCCAGTATGGCAGCGATGCATTGGGCGGTGTCATCAACATTATTACCCGTGACGGAAGTTCACGCGAGCGGCTGGTGGTGAATACCGCGCTTGGCACTCAGGGAACCTATCGCGGCAGTATGGCTTTTAGCGGCGGCGATGATGACCGGATTAATTTTTCAGTGTATACCGGGTGGAACCAGACCGAAGGAGTTCCGATTATCTATCCGGCACACCGGATAAAAGAACTTGACTACCGAAACCTGTCGGTTATGGACAGAATCAACGCGAGAATCGGTGATCGCATCCGTTTACAGGCTGATGTTAATTATTTCACCATTGACCAGACTTTCCGGAGTTCGCCGATGCAGTCAAAGCTCTTTATGCCCCAGGTAAAGGCTTCCGTGGAATTGTCGCCGCAGATGACCCTGGATGTCCAGACGTACTACACACGCTGGGAATCGGCAATCAACAATGAAATCAACGAGGTTGCCGCGCCCCAGGTGATGCTTTCTTACCGTGGCGCACCGCTGCAGACAATCACCGGGGGAGCAGAATACAACTGGCGCAATTTTCAGAGAAGCAAGGTTCCGATGAGCGATCAGCATTTAATGGGCTTTTTTGCCCAGGATGAGCTGCATCCAATAAAAAACCTGACGATCCTCGCGGCAGCACGGGTTGACATGACTCAAAACAGTGTCGACAGCATTCCTGATCTGGGTCCGGTTTTCTCGCCGAGAATATCCATGCTCTACCGTGCCCGGGACTGGCTGGGCTTGCGGCTTTCTGCCGGGAGGGGGTTCAAGGCTCCGCTTGTCATGGAGCTTTACGAGGTGGGGTACACCCACGGAAAAGATTTACGATACGGAAATACCGGTCTTAACCCGGAGTATTCGACCTCGGTGACCGGGGGAATCGAGACGGCCCTGCCCGGGGGTATTTCACTCACCGTCAACGGCTTCTACAACAGATTGACCGACATGATCTATCCCGTGTATGAATATACCGATTCGCTCGGATACAATGTGTACGTCCGCAGGAATATCAAAGAGGCAATGGTAGCCGGAGGAGAAACAGGCATACGGTACGTTGCCCGGTTCAAAATGATGACCCTGGACGCGATCGGGGGAGTCAGTATCACCCGGAACAAAGATCTCAAAACCGGGGTCATTCTTCCGTACGCGCCCGGTAATGGTTTGTTCCTGAAGCTTTCTCCATCGATAAAGGTACATGATGATCTTGTGGTAAACCTGTTTGGTGGTGTCAAGTGTGCAATGGACCGGCAATTATGGAACTACCGCTCCGAATCATCCACAACCATTCAACCCATAACCACACTTACCGATTTTCAGAAAGTTGATGCCGGGGTCTCGGTGCGTTTCGGTATTGCCGAATACTATTTCAGGGCATCGAATTTATTGGAGCAGGAAATTGAAACCTACGAAGATGCCCTTATGAAGACCGAAGGAACAATGTTGCTCGAAGGCGGGGTACGGATTGCTCTACGGAAATAGGGAAAAAGCTCTGCTACTGTCCATTTGCCTGCTCTTTCTGCCGTCTCTGGCGGAAAACGTCGTAACAAAGGATACCTGCCGCAGCAGCGGGGTGTCCTCTCTTAAGAATATCCGCTGCGGCCCCGGTGTTTTCGGCCTCAGCGGTTCTGCCCGCCTGCACGGTGAGTACTTCTCCAACCGGTCGCTCAAGGTTTACGGGAGCGAAACCGACGACAATCTCCTGCTGACGCGCCTTGCAGTCGGAGCATATTATCGCCTTGATTTCGGTCTTTCGTTGCATGGTGCGGTGTACGATGCCCGGATGTTTTTCAATGCCTTTACTCCTGATGATTTTACACCGTCGTGTCCGCACGAGAACCGGCTCGATTGGTACTATGGCTACGCCGATTATCGCAGCACGGGGCCGATTGCCTTCGGGATACGCGCCGGCCGTCAGCAATTTTCATTTGCCGACCAGCGGATATGGGGTAAAGGGGTTTGGTCGAACAGCACGAAATACCGGTGGGATGGAGTGCTCGGAAATGTCACGGTCAACAGTTCCACCCTACACCTTCTCTGGGGACGCCTTCTTCAGGTTGATCCGGGCCGGTTCGACAAACACTATCAGGACTTTGATGCTTTCGGCTGTTATGTAAGCACCGGTCTTGTCGAAAAGGGTGCGGCAGACGGCTTCTGGGTTGGCAAGTTCACTACTGCTGCGACGGGGGGCACCGGGTCATCGGCAGTCAACACCATTGGAGCACATATCCAATGGCCATCCGGAGCGTTTCTCCTTAATGGTACCGGTGCATGGCAGTTCGGGACCACGGGTGCCGAAAAAATCATTGCAGGGGGGGCCGCCCTTTCCGGCAGGTATACCCTGCAGGTTCCTCTCAAACCGTCGCTTTCCCTGGGATATACGGTTGCAAGCGGCGATAGCGATCCGCTTGACGGCACGTGCAACACATTTGACGGTGTGTTCGGTTCCACGGCAAAATACTACGGCCGCTTGAACCTTTTTTACTGGTCGAATCTGCACGATATGGAATTCGGAACCAGCCTTGCTCTCTGTAAAAAAACCGAAATTTCTTTCATGTATCACTACTTTATGCTGGCCTCGCCAACCGATGCCTGGTATGGAACCAACGCCAAACCGCATAAGCGCAGTGATGGAAAAGCCCGCAGGGACCAGACGGGAAATTCGGGCAGGGAGCTGGGTCATGAGATCGACCTGGTCGTAGTTTCTTCGCTGCTTCCGTTTACCAAAATCGAGGCCGGTCTGGGCCGGCTGTTTCCCGGAGATTTTATCCGCGCAACCGCTTCCACCCCGGGGGAGAAGAGGCCGGTCTCAACCGTTTTTGTGCAGGCTGAAGTTGTTTATTGATTCCGCTCAATGAAATTTATAATCTTCTTTGCACCACCGCACACCGGGCACCCGTGCGGGTCAACACCTCGACTGGCTCAGCGTGACGGATCATTTGTCAACATTTACAAGTCACTGAACAGGAACTAAGTAAAAGATTAAAAAAAACGAAACCGTGTAATTCTGGTTGGCTCCTGCTGCTGTTTCGTGGTTAGACCGTACCCAGTCCCTCACCAGTCGGTAAGTAAAAATTCACGAATATGCAAATGTCGTATACCTTTATAGTTTTCAAAAGGTATCTCATCCATCGATACGACAATTTTCCGGTAGTTGTCCGGAATTTTCAACAGATTGCCGAACTCACGCTGTGCAGTTGATTCATCGGGAATTACATAGGCAACCTGTACATACAGTACTTCACTCTTTTTTGTCGCAACGAAATCAATTTCGAGATTTCCCAGACAACCGGTTGTAACGGTATAACCGCATATCCTTAAATGGTTACCAACAACATTCTCCATCAGTTTTCCGGTATCGGTATGTTTAAAACCTGCTATGCTGTTACGAATACCGAGGTCTTCAAAGTAATACTTTTCTCCGATCTCAAATACCCTTTTCCCGGTGATATCATATCGGGGAATACGCACAACCAGATATGCTTTTACGCAATGATCAAGATATACCAATACCTGGTTTGCAGGCATGTTGATGTGCTGGGATTTCAGAAATTTACTTATTGCGGTAGCACTTAACTGCGAACCGATAGTACCGGCGAGAAATTCCGTCAGTCGTTCAAGAAACGGAATATTTCTTACACCATATCTGGCAACGACATCACGGTAAAGAACGGTTTCGGTGATACTTCTCAGGTATTCCGCAACAATTGCATCATCCGCAGGCAAATTGATAAGATAGGGCAGTCCACCCTGTCTTATATACCGCAAGAATGATGTATTTGAATCTTCAAATTGATGAAATTCGAGAAACTCATTATACGAAAGACTGTGAATTGTCTGATCGACATACCTGCCGGAAAGATAGGTCGAGAGTTCACCAGATAAAATGTCCGCGTTGCTTCCGGTACAATACACATCATACCTGCCTTCGGCATTCAATCCGCGTACCACAAGTTCAAATTGATCTATCTCCTGCACTTCATCGATAAATACGGCAGTTTTCTTCTTACCCTCGCTTTTTTTATGGACATAATCGATAAAATCATTGACGTAACGTAGATTGAAATTTTCGGGGAGTTCCAGGTTGATAAAAACAAGCCCATTCTCAGGCCATGTTTTTTTAAATTCATCAGCGAGCTGTTTAAGAAAAACAGATTTTCCAACTCTTCGCTGGCCCGTGATAACCTTTATTAAGTCTTTGCCCATGAAGGGTTTGACACGTTCAAGGTATCGGGGACGATGGATGGTTTTATTGATAGGCATAAGTAATAAATGACAGATTAATGGATTTTTGTTAGTTATGTCTAATATACAGTAAAGCTTCTATGTTTTCAATACTATCAATCAATTCGGTAGCCGATGCGGTCATTTCGAGCGACGAATCGCTCCTGCGCAGCATTACGTGCGAGGATCTGGCGGTGCTGCTGGGTTGAAGCGGCCGGTTTATTTGCCGGCAGACGGCCTTGTATTTGCAGAACCGGTTTGCCCCTCCGGTTTCCTTTCGCGGGGCAGGAACTGTCCGATACCGAAAAGCTTTTCCGGCGGCTTGATTTCGTGGACGAACTTCTTCCTGATACCGCTTTCCCACCGGTCGGGCAGCAACAGGTCCTTGCCGGGGTTTTCCGCTTTTACCGTGCAGGCACAGGGGCCGGTTATATACCGGTTGGTCTGCTCTATGGTCTGTGCATTTATCCCTTTGCCAACCAGCGCGTGGAGGTAGCGCCCCCGCCCGAATACTGCAAAGGCGATCGGCTTGTCCCGCATCGACCTGATCGGCGGCTCCATTGCCTCGATCATGCTGATGAACATCTTCTCCTGCGGGTCGTTACGCGACACGCGCATGATTTCGAAATCGATCCGCAGTTCCGGTGAGCCGTCCGGAAGATAGTCCATGCTGTCCTGCTGGGAAAGTTCGGGAAGAGTTATCGTTTTTTCGCCTTTGTCCAGCTCTTTTTTGAGGAGGGCAAGGTATTTCCGGTCTTCAGTCCGGTTTCCGCACTCGATAAATACCCAGATTGCGGTTGTGCCCGAAAGAATTGAGGTAACGATGTTTTCCCTGAGCGGCGAGGCAAGAACGGTCGGGAGTTCGGGAGCATGAGGATCACCACGCCATAATGGCGCCCGAATTCCGGCAGCAAAGGGAAAATTTACCCGCACCTCGGGAAATTTATCGGGCATTTCTCTCCCGACAATCATTCTCTCTTCACCCGAAAGCGACGAGTCGGCGGCAATCACTACACAGCGTGCATTTGCCCGCGTACCCGATTCCGGCCCATGCACCTCATCGGTGCAGTATCCGGCCAGTGCAGCAACCTGTTTTTCGTCGATCGGCGCAGAACCGTCATGTATATACGATACGATATACTGCTCCTGTTGCCATCGTTCAAGTGCATAGCGAAATACGGGAACATTGCACGCCACCGATTCGAATCCAATCAGGAAAACCATCACCGGAAACAACCATTTTTTTGTCATTCCTTCTCCATTGTTACTATGTCATAGTGCAGACGACTGCTTTTATATGCCCTGATAATACCGTTGTTGGTACACATCACCAGCAGTTCTCCCAGAACCAATACTCCGGTGCAACTGTTTTCAACCGTGTAGTGCCGGTCGCGACGACCGCTCGACAGACCGACCCTGTAGAGACCGCCACCTTCCGATGCGTCAAAATACCAGGCGTGGTTTCCGGCGATGGTTACCGGACTGCATCCGGGAGTTACCTGTTCCCATACGACCGAACCGGTCGAATCGACACAGACCGTCACCCCTCCCCTGAACAGCGCGCAGTTGCCGACCGCATAGAGGTGATGTGCGGAGAGGTCATCCTTTTTCCAGAGTTCGTTGCCGTCTTCGAGGCGATATCCGGCACCGAAAGATCTTCCATATCCTGTTTTTCCCGCCACAAAAACGATTGTCCGGCCAGCCGAAAGCTGTGGCCTGAAAAAAGGGGAGAGATTTTTGTCGACCATCCGTTCCCAGAGCAGCGAACCGCTCTCCAGGTCGCGACACGTGAGCCGGTTATCTGAAATGTCAATTACCCTGTTTCCGGATGATACCGGCCGCGACCGCAGTCCTCCCGCTTCCGACGAGAGGATTCTTTCGGGATAACCGTTTTCCCTGTTGATAATTGTCAGCAGGGAACCGGTACTCCACAATAGGTAGTTGTCTGCAGCAACGGGAACCGCTATGGCGTGGTCGGGAACCGGGTGGGGAAGATCATAACGCCACCGTGTGGCGCCCGTTGCCCTGTCGATTGCCGCAAGATACGGGGCGCCGAAGGTATTCCCTACCGTGACGACAAGGTTGCCATCGGCCAGTAATCGTCCGGTGCTCTCCGTTTCCGACTCCCACACCGTTTTTCCCGTTTTTCCATGCAGTGCTAGAACCTTTCCTCCATCGGTACCCGGTTGGGCGGTTACGGCAAAAATGACGGTGTCGCCGGCAATCGGTGCATAATGGGTGCCGGTTTTGAACGAGCGTATTCCCTCCCGTTCCCACAGCATTGTTCCTGCTGCCTCATTGTGCCTCTTTTGAAAGAGAAAAGCGGTTATGCCGATCACTGCAGCCACGGGAATGACCACCATGATTGCCCGGTGGTTCCGGCGTGATTTTGCAATGCTTGTTTTGTACCGGCCGCTTACGATTTCGCCGGTGATCTGTTGTAACATGCGCTCATTGGACAAGGTGCAGGCTGTCGTCTCCGCTCCCGACGACTCCCGTATCCTGGCGTACAGCGATCCGATATCCGAAGCGGTTTTTGCACACCTCGCGCAGGAACCGATATGACGTTCCATCTGGCGGCATTCGATTTCGCTCATGTCGCCATGCAGATATGCCTCGATGCGCATGAAATCGTCGCAACGATGGTGTGAAGGTTCTGGCGTCGGCACACTACCCAGATTGTTCCGCAACCGGTACATCAGTTTGCTCGTGATAGCCCAACAAACATTTTTTCACAGGTGACCATCTCCCGCATCCGGGCAATACCGCGCTGCGCCCTTTTTTTGGCGGCATCGACGGATATACCGACGGCAACGGCGATCTCCTCGTACGACATTGCATCAACAATCCTCAGCCTGATTACCGCACGCTCCCTGCTGCCTATCCGCGAAAGAAGGTCCATTGATTCGCTGCGAAGTTCCATTTCGTCACGGTAGGGCAGATCGTTTTCATTGACTTGCAGGATGTCGTCGGCGTGACGTCGTCGCCGTTTTCTCAGGTGGTCCCTGCACTCGTTTCTGAGCACCGCGTAAAACCATTTGAGAAACGGCTGTTTCGGATCGTACCGGTCGGTTTTCCTGACGATCTTGATAAAGGTATCCTGCACCGCATCTTCCGCCTGGTCGGCACTGCCGAGATAAAGCCGTGCTACCGACCGGGCCTTGTTGACCAGACGACGGAACAGTTCCGTCATTGCCTTTTCGTCCGAATCGGTACAGAATTTTTCTATCAGAAACTCGTCGCTGTAATTTTCATAGATGGCAGTCATCATTTTCGTCCTTAAACCGTACTGTAAGCAGCATCGTAAATGGTAAAATTATTCCGTCGGGGGCTTGCGCCCCCTGCCCCTGCATGCAGAGAAAGGTGACAGCCGGCCGCACATGGAAGAACAGCTGGCCGCATATTATTATAATGTCAACAACGGATTCCTTTTTCTCCTGATTCCCATTGCGCCGAAGGCGACCAGACCGGTGAGCATCAGAACGACTGTTCCCGGTTCAGGAACGCTGCTGGCAGAGCTGAAATAGACGGCGCTGTTCCCGTCTTTGCTCCACTGCGTGAGATAGAAGCTGCCGTCTTTCGGAAGTACCGTCGAGGCAAGGAAGGTAACCGTGGCTTCCTGCCCGGCAAGAAGATCGAGATTCCAGCCGAGTGCGACGGATACGTCCTCGGGTGCAGTAAGGGCATTGGTATTATCAAGGGTACCGGTTGAAAGATTAGTGAAAATGTCGCCGAAAACATTTTCGGGTTCATCGATTTCCCAGGTAAGTCCCTGTACTGGATCCCCTGCTACTCCAGTCTCATCCCAGTAGTTTTCAGCATCGAAGTCCAGATCTGAAAACATGCCGATAAAATAGGATCCGGTCTCCGTTGCCGTAAGGGTAACGGATATGGTCCCCAACCCGGTTACGAAATCATAATCCTCTAGGTCGATGCCACTGACGGGATCATCGTCATAAGAACTATAATCATACACGTTAACAACCCCGTTGATATTAAGGGCAAACTCGTTGAGTATCGGCGTTGCGCTCACCGCAGCCGCCGCCAGAAGTGCCGAAGCAATAATATTCCGTACCATGATAACTCCTCTCACAAAGTTGTATTGTTGATGGCGGCCCCGGCCTTCGGGGCCGCCTGGTATTCGTACTGCCTTTTAGCGGTAACCGGTTGACAAAAGCCAACCGGAGCCGGAATCACTTACTGCGCGCTTCCCATTACCAGGTTCTCCTGTACCGCCTTGATGCCGCACAAGAGCGGGGTACCGGTTTGTCCGGAGAGGGAAATCGTCATTGTTTCGCCGATGGTAACGCCGTGCAGCGTTTTGGTGACAACACGGTTCTGACCGGCTTCGGCAGCGATGTCGATGCTTCCGGTTGAGTTTCCATTCACCTCGACCGAGAACACCCGTTCTCCCGCCTGCTTTCCTTCGGTTTCCGCAAAGTAGAGCGTTACCGTGTAGGGCTGCGGGTCGGGTTGTGCACTGCCCTGTACCATGTTGACCGTGACGGTACCGTTAGCCTCGATACCCGATGCTGCAATCCAGTTGCCGCTGCCGCTTATTCTTTTAGGAATATGACGCACATAGTTTGCCGTACCGGCCGACGCCAGACTGATGCTGACAGGAATGGAATACGCAGAAAAACCTGCTGCGGTCTCACCGTATGGATATTCAAGAAACAGCGTCTTTTCATCGTCAAACCGGTCGCCGGGGGCGCCGAAATTAAGACCGATGGAGCGGATTTTTCCACCGTTGTTCTTGAACTGCGTGGCCAGATTCTGGTTCGACAACCATACATCGTTGTCCGGTTCGTGGGTCATCGCACATGAGGTCTGGATCTGGTAGCTGCACTGACAGGTGCGGGTGTATTCAGGAGATGCGATCATGCCTTCAGCAGGAATAAGGCTTGGTGTACAGCCGGTCTTGAAGCCCCCAAATGAGCCGAAACCGCCGTTGTTGGCGAGATCAATGTAACCACCGGCTCCGCTTCGCACCACCAGCAGATTTTTCGCTCCGGTTGCAAAGGTGCAGCCGTAGTGTTTCTGCGCGGTGATGATATCCTCGATGCCGGTAAGCGGGTTGGGAACCGTGGCGAATGCTCCGGTAAACAGATTGATCGCATTGAAGGTGTACCCGTTGGTCCTGATGAGCGTGTCATCGAGCATGACCGGGCCGCCGGCATAGGAACGGGCGAGCTGCTTCCACACCACGTCACCGGTTGACGCGTTGTAAACGGCCATCTTGTCGGTTTTTTCGTCGCTGTAGTAGTCACTGTGCTTGCGCATTGCTTCGACCAGCATGTCGTGTGCCGCATTGTAACCGAGCCATGAGCCGAAGATGTTGTCTTCGACAGCGTCTTTACGCCAGATAACTGCTCCGGTTGCCAGATCGTAGGCGGTAAGCGTTCCATGAGCCTTTGGCGGCACCGGTACGCCGTACCTGCTCATGACGTCGATTCCCTGCTTGATGCTGTTGTCGACTACATAGAGTTTCCCGTTGCCGGTGGTCATTGCGTAGCTGTAGAATCCGTTTGCCGCATCGGCCTGCCACTTGACGCTTCCGGTTTTCCGGTCGAGCACGAAAAGCTTGAGCCCGTAGGCGCCGTTTCGTGATTTGATATCGCCGGGACCGTAGTATTCGAGGCCGTTATTATAGCTTGTCGTGTAACAGTCCAGCACAAACGGATCGAACTGCAGCATGTCGGACGTGGTGATGATCTCGTTTTCCGTAACGGTGATCATGCCCCACGACATGCCGCCGGGAAGGCTGAAATCACTTACGGTTTCCCCGGTTACCGCGTCGAGCACCAGACAATTGGTCGAAAAACCGCACCGGTTCTGCGGACCGAGTACATAGATTCGGTCTTCCAGCGCAACCAGATTTCCTCCGAGGGCAACATGCCCTGCCTGGTGCGCAGTGAGGTCTGAATACTGGCCGATGTTGGTTATTTCCTTTTCCCACAATACCCTGCCGGTGTAGAGGTCAACCGCGCGAACCAGATCACGTCCCTGCTGGTAAATGCGTCCACCCGAAACAAGCGGCAGAAGCCCATGTCCATGACGGGGGAGAATCTTGTCGTTGGTGTTGTCTTCGCTGCCACCGAACCAGGTGATGCCCAGCGGCAATTTGATGGTGGTGTCGTTGATGAAACCGGTCTGATGCTCATTGGCGGCAACATGTGACCAGGGCGCCGTTCCGGGCAGGGCGCCGGTCCGTTTGATGCTGCACGGTCTGCTGCCGCTTATCACGACATTACCGGGCACTCCCACCACGTCATCAACGATCTGCCGGTCAACGCCGAGGATGGCGGTACCGCCGTAGGGCCGCAGCGCCCGGAAAGCTTCAGCAACGACCATCTCCCTGTTCCACGAAGCGGGAACCGTGTTCATCTCCGACGTAACGATCGATGCGATATAGGCCGGAAGTTTGACCTGCGAGAAAGCCATGTTGACAATGTGAAGGTTTCTTCCGTACAGGTCGCGATCGTTGAACTTTTTCCTCAGATGGTTGACTTTATCGGCGTTGTCTTCAAACGCGATAACCGTCAGGTCGCTCTGGAGTGCAAGCTGTTCGGCAACCGAGCCGTCAGTCAATCCGGCCACAATGCAGATTCCCTTCGAACCGTCGCGATATCCTGCGGCTTCGATGATGTCCCGGGCTGCATACTGTGCCGCACGGGTATATTTGACCCGCGGTTTCATGTTGGTATATGTTTTCGGGGTCGCGCACGCTTTCGGCGCATAGCAATAGATTTTTCCCGCATCGGTTGAAACGAGAAAGTGGCCATTGGCTGCAACCAGCGAAATAGCCCGTCCGTCAACATCCGCCGAAAAACCGTCACTTCCGGTTACCGTGGTTGTTGTCGCTCCAGCCATGTAGGCTTCAAAGAGTTGACCGGCGGAATACGTAACGGTTCCTGCCTTGATCATGACATCATTTTCATTATATAGGGCAGGTGCGGTTCCTGAACTGGCGTTGGTACCGTCGCTGAGTTTGAATGCACGCTGGCAGATGTAAAAAACATCGTCGCCGCCAACCGTATGATAACCTCCGTAGGTTTTTGAAACCCCGCCCAGATTGTAATGCACCAGTTTGCCGGTGATTCTGTCGATGCATGCGGCTGCGGACCTTCCGTTGGGAACGATCAGATTGTCGGTCCCGGCCAGACAGAAGTATCCTTGAGGTGAGAGCCCGCTGAAACCGTCTGCGGTATTGTGCGGCTGCTTGGTATAAAACATCGAAGCGGCGTCGTTCATCCAGACAACTTCACCCGTCTGTGCGTTGAGCGCATGGATGATGGTCCCTTCGAACGGGTAGAGGCCCGATCCAAAATAGACGACATTCGAGTCAGGATTGACAATAACCACATCCTGCGGTCTGGTCGAGACGGAATCTTTTTCGATGCTGCTCGAATAGACAATCAGTTTTGCGGTGAGCTGGTTTTCGTCGGCTGCATCGACACAACGGATGCCGTCGCCGCCGATTCCCTTTACCATGAACGTGATGGCCGAACTGCCGGTCCAGTCGGAACGGTTCACCAGTTCCTGGACAATGGCACTTACGTCGGGAGTGCGCTGATCCGGACCGTTCTGGCCGACAGCGGTCCAGGCCGGTACATCCCAGGTAACCTGCGCGCCGGTAGTTGTACGCGACGAGAGCATGTAGGCGGTTGTCGAGAGAGGAGCGCTGTTACCCGAGGCTTCTCCCTGAATGAGCAGCGTGCACGGAAGCGTGCCGCCTTTTGTCTCGTCAACGCCGAACTGGATAAAGGCGCTGTCGATGGTGCTTCCGGCAGGAAGCCTTAAAAATTCATGTGAAAAACGGAGACCGACGACCTGCGAATTAGAACTGCCGGTTCCCTCATAATTGAATTCAAGATCACTGCTTCCCCCGTCGATGGCGCCGGTT
>JAFGHA010000308.1 GCA_016930275.1 Chitinispirillaceae bacterium | reverse complement strand
CGGATTGCCGCACCGGCTTGAGTATATCGCCGGAAACAACGGTGTCGCCTGGTACAACGATTCCAAATCGACCACTGCCGAATCGATTGATTGCGCAGTGCGTGCTTTTCCCGCCGGAGTGCATCTGATTGCCGGAGGAAAAGACAAAGGCTGTGATTTTTCGGTGGTCAACGAGGCGGTTTCCTGCTTTGTAAAGTCGATCGCGCTTATTGGCGAGGCGGCTGGTCGTATGACTCGTGAGTGGGACGGATTGGCACCGATCATCAGAGCGGAAACGCTTGAAGAGGCGGTTGCCGCCGCAGCAGCGAAGGCGATTCCCGGCGAAACGGTCGTGTTTTCTCCCGGATGTTCGAGTTTTGACATGTTCAGAAACTATGAGGACCGGGGTGACCGGTTCAGAGAGACCGTCCTGCGTCAAATCGGAGTGGATAACCATGAGTAAGGGACTTATTCGCATGGATATGGCGCTTTTCATCGCCCTGCTGCTGATGCTCGGTTTCGGACTGGTGCTGGTGTACAGCTCCTCATTCGCTCTGGCCGAGCTCAGGTTCGGCGGATCGGAATATTTCTTTGCACGACAGATGGTGCGCGCACTGCTGGCCCTTGCGGGATTCATGATTTTCATCAATGTTGACTATCATATCTGGGGAAAGTTGAGTAATCTCGGATATCTTGCGGCCGGGATTCTGCTTTTGCTGGTATTGATTCTTCCCAGCACGGATGAAATAAACGGTGCGAAAAGGTGGCTGAAGGTCTATAAACTCACGTTTCAGGTTTCCGATTTCGCGCGGATGGCCCTGATACTGTTTGTCGCGCGTCATGTCGAACAGGTGGGTACCGATCTGCGACAGCCGCGAGTCTATTTCAGATTGGTCGGGGCAATCGTTCTGCCGTGTCTGCTGATTATGCTCGAGCCGGGTTTTTCCACTTCGGCGCTCATCGGTCTTATTGCAGTCACCATGCTTTTCATCGGGGGTGCAAAATTATCGCATATGGCGCTCATGGCGGGGACCGCCGTACCTCTCGCCATTCTTGCCGCACTGAAGATGCACCACAGTCTGCTGCGCATCATGGCGTTCGTACAAAAAAAAGATGGTGTGGATTCATTCGCCTATCAGGTGCGTCAGTCGCTGATCGGTCTCGGGAACGGCGGTCTGTTCGGTGTCGGTATCGGCAAAGGGGAACAGAAATTTTTCTACCTGCCGGAACCGCATACCGATTTCGTCATCTCCATTCTCGGTGAGGAGATCGGTTTTATCGGATTGACGGTGGTTGCGGTGATGTTCGGGTTCATCATCTATCGCGGGATGCGGATCGCCCGTCAGGCTCCCGACCGTTCGGGAAGACTTATGGCGTTCGGTTTCACGTTTACTATCGCACTGTATGCACTTCTGCACGCGGCGGTGGCGGTCGGACTGATACCGACCACCGGCATACCGCTGCCGTTTATCAGTTACGGCGGCATGAGTCTCGTATTCATGGTGTGCAGTATGGGTATTGTCCTGAATATTTCCAGCCAGTCAACGTACGGCATTGTTCCCCGTGAGACGGTTTCAAGCGGAAAACTGCCGCGTCGCGGCAGGGGAAAGAAGAGGCCGCTATGATGATTCATCGGTCAAAACAGATTCATATGATCGGCGTCGGCGGTGCGGGAATGAGTCCGCTTGCCGAGGTACTGGTCAGTTTCGGGTATACTGTTACGGGAAGCGACCGGTTACATTCAGAGACGACCAAACGGCTTGAATCAATCGGCGTGAAGGTACAGTATGATCACAATCCGGCACTGATAAACGGGGCGGAACTCGTGGTTTACTCCAGCGCGGTCAAACCCGACAATCCTGAACGGATATTCGCCGCTGAAAATGGTATCGCACAGATCCGTCGTGCCGAACTGCTGGGTGATCTGATGCGTGCACAGACAACGGTCTGCATTAGCGGGACGCATGGAAAAACGACCACCACATCGTTGACGGGAGCGATTCTGCGTGAGGCCGGGAAGGCTCCTACGGTACTGATCGGCGGGATGCTTCGCGAGATGAAAACCCATGCACTCATCGGTGAAGGTGCATTGATGGTGGCGGAAGCGGATGAGTATGACCGTTCGTTTCTGGCGATGTATCCTACCGTGGCAGTTATCACCAATATCGATGCGGATCATCTTGATTGTTACAACGATTTGACGGACATCAAGGCGGCGTTTGTCGAATTCACCAGGAAGGTACCGTTTTACGGTGAAGTGATCGCCTGCAGGGATGACGACGGCGTGCGTGCGGTGCTTTCTTCGATCAAAGCCCCGGTGACGACGTACGGTACCGATGTGGCGGCTGATTACCGGGCGCAGTCCATTGAGTTTACCGATGGGTGCGCTCGTTTCGATGTTATTGAACGGGGTACCGGTATCGGTTCGGTGACGATTTCGATTCCGGGAATGCACAATGTTCGAAATGCTCTCGCGGCAATCGCGGTGGGAAGACTGTTTGGTGCTGCTATGGATTCCATCACCGGGGCGTTGCACCGGTATCGGGGAGTGCATCGCCGGTTCGATGTGCTCGGTACCTACCATGGAGCACGGGTGATCGATGATTACGCTCATCATCCGCGGGAACTGCAGGCAACCATCGCCGCGGCACGGCAGAGTGGTGCGAAACGGATAATCGCGGTGTTTCAGCCGCATCTGTTTACACGAACGCGGGATTTTCTCGATGAATTCGGTGAAGCGCTCACCGGAGCCGATGTCGCGTTTGTCACTGCGATCTACCGTGCCCGCGAGGAACCGATTCCCGGGGTGACGGCCGAAGGAATCGTTACCGCGATGGAGCGTCGCGGATATCGGCAGGCGCATTATATCGAGGAGTGGCGGGACCTTCCGGAACTGCTTGCTCCCATGATCGTCTCCGGTGATTATCTGCTGTTCATGGGTGCCGGTGATATCAGTGCATGTGCCTATCATATGACGGAGGTCCTTGGTGGCGAAGCGTAAAGGAATCAATTCACGCAAGAAAACCCTGCAGCGTAAAAAGAAAGTGGTATCGAAAGTCCGCCGGGTCCTGCCGCTGATAGGAATTGGCGTGGCGATACTCGCTGCTCTCGCAGGCGCATGGTTCTGCGGTAAAATAGGGTATGGAAAACTGGTGGCGTCAATTGACGGTTCATCGCTGTTTTCAATAAAAAAAATAACCGTCACCGGTAATGAACGGATAACAGCGGCATCAATTATCGAACAGAGCAATATCGCCGGTATCAGAAAATTGTATCAACTCAAACCCGACAGTATCGTGGCGGTGCTGAGCGCCGATCCGTGGATCGGCCGTGTCCGTTGTCTCAAACGGTGGTGGGGCGAGGTAGTGATCGAAGTAAAGGAACGGAAACCCGTTGCACTGGTGCATTCAGGAGTCATGCGTCTGGCGGATGAACAGGGGGTACTCCTTCCGGTCGAACCGGGAAAATCGTATGACCTCCCGCTGCTGACCTCGGTTCCGGTCGTAAAGGACCGCGGCGGCCGCCTCAGATGTGACAGTGCGCTGTTCGAGCAGGCCTGCCGTTTCATCACGACGGTTCGCCGTGAAGATGATGAACTTATGAATGGTATTTCTCAGATAGATATGGGTGTTGCCGACGCCGCCTGTTGCCGTTTCGCAGCCTACGATGCGGTGGTGACGATCGGGTGTGCCACCGGTACGCGGCAGCTTCAAAATCTGCGGCGTCTTCTGGAGGTACTCGGCAACCGCAGCGGTGAGCCTGCCGTGATCGATATGCGGTATCAGAATCTTGCATTTGTTGAAAACAGAGATTCCAGGAACGGCGGTAGTACGGGTGTCAATTAGACGGAACAGCGATTTGCCGGTATAGACGGGAGAAGTGTATGGACGATTCAGTGGTGGTTGGACTTGATATAGGAACAACGAAAATTGCCTGTATCATTGCCGAACGTGATACCAATGATGAATTGAAAATCGTCGGCGTGGGAATCAGTCCCTCCGACGGACTGCGCAAAGGCGTGGTGGTGAATATCGATAAGACGGTCAAATCAATCCAGAAAGCGGTTGAAGAGGCCGAGCTTATGGCGGGAATTGATGTCGATGCCGTCTGGGTCGGTATCGCCGGTGACCATATCAGGGCGATCAACAGCCGGGGGGTGGTCGCGATTTCCCGTGACGACAAGGAAATTACCGATATGGACATGCTGCGGGCCATCGATGCGGCCAAAGCGGTGTCGATTCCGATGGATCGTGAAATACTGCATGTCATACCGCAGGAATATGTTGTTGACGATCAGAAAGGTATCAAGGATCCGATCGGCATGTGCGGCGTGCGGCTTGAAACGCAGGTGCATATCATCACCGGTGCGGTCACGAGCGCGCAGAATATTTACAAGAGCGTCGACAAGGCGGGACTCAAGGTGATCGATATGGTGCTGGAACCGCTCGCTTCCTGTTACTCGGTACTCGAGAAAGACGAGAAGGAACTCGGGGTCGCTCTGGTCGATATGGGCGGCGGTACCACCGATATCGCCATTTATTTCGACGAAAGTATCCGACATACGGCAGTGGTCGCACTGGGCGGTAAAAACGTCACCAGTGACATCGCGATCGGGATACGGACTCCCATAGATCGCGCCGAGGAGATCAAACGGCAGTACGGATGCGCCTTCTCATCTCTTGTCAAGGGCAACGAATTCATCAGCGTTCCCGGTGTCGGCGGCCGTGAGCAGCGCGAGGTGTCGAAATCGGTGCTCGCATCGATCATCGAGCCGCGCGTCGAGGAAATCTTCGCACTTGCGCTACGGGAACTCAAACGGACCGAATATGCCGAAATGCTGGGTGCGGGAGTGGTGCTCACCGGCGGCGGATCACTTATGGAGGGCATCAAGGAACTCGCCGAAAAGGTGTTCGAAATGCCGGTGAAACTCGGTGTTCCCTACGGTTTCGGCGGATTGACGGAAGCGGCCAAATCACCGGTTCACGCGACCGGCGTGGGGTTGTGCATGTATGGAATGGAACAGCGGCTTAAAAGCAAGCCCAAAAAAGGATTCGGCGGTGACGATAATTTCAAACGGATTTTTGAAAAAATGAAACAATGGGTAAGGGAGTTTTTCTGATGACGGTAAAAAGTTTACACTATGGGAAAAAATCATTTAAAGAAAATTCACACCATAACTGGAGGAGGGGCTGATGGTTATTTCAATGGATGACTCGTTTGACACAGTCGCCAAAATGAAGGTAATAGGTGTAGGAGGTGCCGGCGGCAATGCAGTCAACCGCATGATTTCGTCGGGACTCGGCGGAGTGGAATTCATCGCGGTGAATACCGACGCGATGGCACTCGACAACAACAAAGCGAAACACCGCCTGCAGATCGGGGAAAAAATAACCAAAGGTCTCGGAGCGGGAGCCAATCCCGATGTCGGACGTCTGGCGATGGAAGAAGATCGTGACAAGATCGCTTCGATGCTGGAAGGTACCGACATGCTCTTTGTTACCGCCGGTATGGGGGGCGGAACCGGAACCGGTGGAGCACCGGTGGTGGCTGAAATCGCAAAGGAACTCAATATACTCACGGTGGCGGTTGTCACCCGTCCATTTCTTTTTGAGGGAAAGGTACGTGACCGCAACGCCCGTAAGGGTATCGACGAGCTGCGGGAGTCGGTTGATACGATTATCGTCATTCCCAATCAGAAACTGCTGACGATTGTCGAGCGGTCGACGTCGCTTATTGACGCGTTCAAGTCTGCGGATGATGTTCTGTTTCAGGCGACCAAGGGTATCTCCGATCTGATTTCCGTACACGGTCTGGTCAACCTCGACTTCGCCGATGTGAAGACCATCATGAAGGGGATGGGCGATGCACTGATGGGGACCGGATTTGCCGAGGGGGAAAACCGTGCGGTGATGGCTGCCGACAGTGCGATTCACAGCCCGTTGCTCGACGATATTTCAATTGCCGGTGCTCGCGGCATTCTCATCAATATTACCGGTGGTGAGGATATGACGCTCTACGATGTGAGTGATGCGACGCAGGCGGTCTACGATGCCGTTGGCGAATCCACCGATACAAACGTTATATTTGGTGCAGTAACCGATGCGGCAATGAACGGTAAAATCAGTGTCACGGTTATTGCTACCGGATTCAACGAGAGCAACATCGAAAGACAGAAGGAAGAACGTGCACCGAAGATGATGGTAAAGATCCCGTCCCAGCAGAAGGAGCGGGATAAAAAAGTGGAGCAGATGTCCATTCCTCTGACGTTGCCGAAAAAAATGGAACCTGCGGCTCCTGTGGTTCAGACTGAACCTTTCCGTCCGGTGGAAATCGTTGAGACGGAGGAAATGGAATCCGGGGAATCGCTAAAGGAGACCATGTCGGTGTTCACCCCGCCTGAAGTAACTCCTGAACCTGTCCGGATGCAGACTGATGATGCACTGGTCTCTTCCGCAGCGGATATCGGACTGCCGACCTTTATCAAGAACAAGCAGGTGGTCAAGGAACGGGTCTATGTTTCGAAGGGAAGCGTCATCACGCAATACGAGGATGATATGGACGTCCCGACTTTTCTTCGTAAACAGATGCAATAATCTGCTGCCGGGTGTCCGGAGAAACCGGGCACCCGGTTCACATCACGGTTCGGAGAAACCAATGAATGAACTGCAGTCTCGAATGATAAAAAAAGCGGAAAAACTTCATAAAAAGATATTCCCGTGTGCTCTGAAAACCGAGCTGAACCAGTGTTTTACCAATAACAAGGATTTTCTGTTCTTCTGGTATAACACCGAAGACCACAGCACGCATGTTATCACCGAATCGCTCAGAAAGAAATCCCGACGGCAACGGGTCAGGGTGTAACGTCCTGCAGATTGCAGGTCCCGGTTGCCGGTTTTCATCCTGGTGGCCACTGAAGCTGCCGACCGCTGAGAATATGGACATGGATATGGTCGACGCTCTGTCCGGCGTTGCTTCCCGAATTGATTACCAGCCGATATCCCTTCGGAGCGAGTCCCTCATTTTCGATCACGGTGCCGACCGCGGAGAAAAGTTCTTCGAAAAGCGTTCCGCTGTCGGACGGAACGTTATGGATTGCCGGGAAATGGGCTCGGGGAATCGCCAGCAGATGATACGGTGCCTGCGGGTTGATGTCCCTGATAACGATTACTGTATCATTTTCATAAACTTTAGGAACCGGTATTTCGCCGTTCGCCATTTTACAAAACAGGCAGTCACTCATGTCTGAACTCCTTTTCCGATAGGGGACCGTACCGAAAAATAGTTACGGTGAGGCCTGGGGGATACTACTTTTGCCACGATGGCCTCATGATCTATTTTTAATAGAATATGGTCGAAATGCGGGCTCCGCATCGAAGACAAAAGGCTGCAGGCATCGGGGAATGGTGGCCGGTCCCATGTTAAAACACATAAAATCAAGATATTATCCGGTATGCCCGAATCAAAAAAAAATAAAATAATCGCCCAGAACCGGAAAGCATTTCACGATTACGATATTCTTGAAAAATTCGAGGCCGGTATCGCCCTCTATGGAGCCGAAGTCAAAGCGGTGCGTGCAGGAAAGGTGAATCTATCCGACAGTTACGCGCAGTGCAGCAGTGGAGAACTCTTTCTCAACCATCTGCACATCAGTCCTTACGATCATGTGAGTTACAGTGTTCCGGATCCCTACCGCAAGAGAAAACTGCTCCTCAGCAAGCGGCAGATTATGTATCTCGGTAATGAGGTGGAGCGAAAGCAACTCACGATCATTCCACTCTCCCTCTATTTCAGAAATCAGTGGGTGAAAGTGGAAATCGGACTCTGTCGCGGACGGAAGAAATGGGACAAACGGCAGAAAATAGCCGAGAGCGAATCGAAACGAAGAATGCAGAAGCTGCTCCAGAGGTATCACTGATGAAACATTGTCACGCTTTTATTCCGGTGCTGCTCGGTGTACTGCACTTCCTGACAACCGGCAGCTGCCGAGCACAGACCACGAAGTCTCCCGAAACCCCGTCACTGCGCGCGATTGTCGAGGTCGCGGATTCACTGGGGTATTCCTGTCGGTGGGAGCGTACCTTCAGGCGCTTGTCCTGTACACGGCAACCGCTCAGGTTCCGGTTCTACGAGGACAACTGTTTTTATTATGTCAACGGTTCGGTGGAACGGCTGCCCGTTGCCCCGGTTCGAATCGGACCGACACTCTTTCTGCCCGGCGGCCTCCTCACCGATATTCTCGGAGAGAACGGCGGTTCGAGTGCTCCGGTGGCGGTTTCCGACGGAGAACGAATTGAGCTGGGAACCGCTGCCGGAAAAGGGTTCACCATCCGCTCGGTGGTTACCGAGAAAAAAAGTAACGGAACATTGCTTACCATCGCACTTTCCGATTCGCTGCCGCTCGAGGTAACCTATTTTTATCCGAATCTGACATTCAATCTTTACGGGGGAAAACTCGACACGAACAGTATCCGGCAGGGAAAGCGTATCGGTCTGGTCGATTCGATATTCTCCCATCAGTTCGGAAAGTCGGCACAGATTACCGCGCTCCTGGTGCGGGAAATCGAGGAACCGATGGTTGATTACGTGTCCGATACCCGTACCGTCCTTGTTTCCATCTGGCCGAAGAAAAACCCGAAACCGAAACAGACCCCCTCCGTGAAAAAGGAAGAAAAACAGAAATCCGGAGCCATGGTGATCGTTCTCGATCCCGGGCACGGCGGTAAAGACCCCGGCTGTATCGGTGCCGACGGAACCCGGGAAAAGGATGTCGTGCTGTCAATCGCTCTGAAGGTACGCAAGGCACTCGGCAAAAAAAAGAATATCAAGGTATATATGACCCGTGATTCCGATGAGTTCATTCCGCTCAGTGACAGGACGAAATTCGCCAATGACATGAAAGCGCATCTCTTCGTCAGTATTCATGCCGATGCCATCGGTGGAAACACGAAGCGTAAACAGAGCATCAGCGGCTATAAGATCTATTTCCTCTCTCAGGCGAAAAACGAGGAGGACAAGCTGGTGGCGATGCGTGAAAATGCGGTTATCAAGCTTGAGAAACAGCCGAAAAAATACTCGAATCTGCAGAATGTGCTTATTGAAATGGCGGGAAATGAGTATCTGCGGGAGAGCCAGGAGCTCTGTATCATGCTCGATGCGGCATTTTCGAAGTCGCTTGGTAAAAAAATATCAAAATTGCATCGTGGTATCGGACAGGCAAATTTCTGGGTGCTCAACGGCGCTTTCATGCCCTCCGTTCTGATTGAAACCGGTTTTCTCTCCCATAAGAAAGAGGAAAAACTACTCCAGGATAAAACATTTCAGATCGAGATGGCCTCGGCTATCGGAAACGCGGTTTTAAATTTCTGCGACGGAATCGGTGCGGTACATGAGTGATTCGAGACCGGTCGGTATTCTTGACAGCGGTTTAGGAGGTCTGTCGGTCTGCAGGGAAATAACACGACTTATGCCGGGTGAACGGATGGTGTATCTGGGCGACACCGCCGGTGCACCGCTCGGTAACCGGTCCGCTGAAGTGATTAAGGATGTTGCCCGGAAAACCGCCGTCGCACTACTCGAAAACAACATTAAAATGATGGTGATCGCCTGTGATACCATTGCGGCGGTGGCATACGAGACCATCGAATCAGTAGTGAAGGATATTCCCGTTATCGGCGGTGTCATGCCCTGTGCAAGGGCTGCGGCGCTCCGTACCGGTAACCGGAAAGTAGGATTGATCGGCACATCGGCAACGATCCGGTCGGGGGCGTTCAGTAACGCACTGCAGCGTATTGACGAATCGGTACAGATTCATGAACAGGCAACACCACTTTTTCATGCGCTGGTCGAGGAGTTGATACTCGATCACGATATCACCCGGTTGACGGCACAGTTTTATCTGTACGAAATGATCGATCTCGGCGTAGATTGTCTTATCCTCGGAAGCAGTTGTTTGTCTCCACTCATGGAGGTCATCCAGGGAACCGTGGGGACCGGTATGCAGCTTATAGATTCCGCGCTCTGGACCGCCAAGGAGGCGCAGGATATTCTGACTGCTCTCGATTTACGCCACGAATCGTCGGCGGCGGGTATTGACGGGAGCAGGTTTATCGTCACCCAGAAACCGGTGGATGAAGCAAGAATCACCGGTGTGTATTTCGGTAGTCAACTGCCTTCCCTTGAACTCCGGGCTCAGAAACAGGAGGCTGGATGAACCGTTTTCCATCAACCGGAAGCGCTCCTCAGGTGATGCTCCATCCTCCGGACGACGGGCGTTGAAACATGACGATTCAACCAACAACGAAAACAATCAAAAAAAAGGAGTTATAATGTCAGGACATTCCAAATGGGCAACCATTAAACGTTCCAAAGGTAAAGCGGATGCCGCGCGGGGCAAACTTTTCAACCGTCTCATCAGGGAAATCACCATCGCTGCCCGTATGGGCGGCGGTGATCCCGATGCGAACCCCCGTCTCCGGTCGGCCATCAGCAGCGCACGGGCTGCGAATATGCCCAATAAAAATATGGAAACCGCTATCCAGAAAGGTACCGGACAGCTCGAAGGCGTAACCTACGAGGAAGTGACTTTTGAAGGATACGGACCGGGAGGGATCGCCGTGATGATCGAATGCCTGACCGATAACCGCAATCGGACCGTTGCGGAAGTCCGCCACGCGCTGACCAAACACGGCGGGAATCTCGGACAGTCGAATTCGGTAGCCTGGATGTTCAAATCAAAGGGGATTATACGCATCGCGAAGGATGCGATGGCGGAAGATGCGCTTATGGAAGTGGTGCTCGAAGCCGGTGCCGAAGACATGCAGCTTGACGGTGACGAGTACGAAGTGAGTACCGCACCCGAGTCGTTTGAAGATGTCAGGGCGGCGCTCGGGAAAGTGGGAGTGGAACCCGCCTCGGCTGAACTGGCGAAAATTCCCGATAATCCGGTCAAGGTGGAGGGTGACAACGTCGGGAAGGTCATGCGGCTGATGGAAGCACTCGATGATCTTGACGATACGCAGAACGTCTTCGCGAATTATGATATCTCCGATGAGGATATGGAACAGTTCGCCGGATGATTATTTTCGGTATTGACCCCGGAACGGCGATCACCGGATACGGTGTCATCACGATGAAGGGAAATACGTTCGGGTGGATCGATTCAGGCGTTATTCAAACCACCGCCACACTGCCGCTGGATATCCGTCTGGAAATCATCTACGACGGGCTCGTTGACATGATGCGTCGTCATACTCCCGATCATGTCGCTATCGAAGAGGCGTTTTACGGAAAGAATGTGCGGACGACGCTGGTACTCGGTCACGCGCGGGGGGTCGCCATGCTTGCCGCCCGGAAATCGGGTGCGAGCGTCACGGAATACTCACCGCGTGAAATCAAGAAAGTGGTAACGGGAAATGGTAACGCAGCCAAGGAGCAGGTGGCATATATGGTGAAAATGCTTGTCGCACCTCCTGCACAGCACGATCAGACCGATGCGTACGATGCGCTGGCTGTTGCGTTGTGCGATGCGCAGTACGGCGGACGATTATCAGGTCCATGGAACAGCGGAGCCGGTCGATGATTGAATATATTCGCGGAATACTTGCCGAAAAGGAACCCGGGCATGTTACCGTTGAAGCACACGGCGTGGGGTATGGAGCGAGTATTCCACTGTCGACGTACGAGCGGTTACCGGCAACGGGAACCGAAGTGCGGCTGCTGACTCACTACCATGTGCGGGAAGACGGTCATAAACTCTTCGGTTTTTTTTCCGCCGAGGAGCGGATGATCTTCCGGCAGCTTATCAGTGTTTCGAAGATCGGCCCGAAGGTGGCGCTCAATGTTCTTTCCGGCGTCTCGGTACAGGATCTGGTTGCCAGTGTCAACCGCAGTGATCCGACACGATTGCAGAAAATATCGGGGGTCGGCGCCAAAACCGCCCAGCGGCTGGTGATGGAACTCAAGGGAAAACTGGGGATCTCACCGGAACTGAGCGTCGATACGACCGGCGGGAAAAGGACAACGGCGGGACCGGCGGG
>JAFGHA010000307.1 GCA_016930275.1 Chitinispirillaceae bacterium | reverse complement strand
TCCCAGGGGCGTCCCAGACGATACCCGTCGCCCGCCGCACCGTCAATCGTACAATCCATGAATACATATCCCCACGACGTCTGCGTCGAAGGCGCCGCGATAACGACCGACGATCGGTTCTCCAGATACAGGAGGCAACGATTGAAAAACACATCACCATATCCGCAGATAAAATCGACAAAACCGTGAATTTCACACTCCTCCCAGTACGTCCGGCTGCTCAGCGAATAATAGGTATCCTGATTGCTCAGCAGCTTGACATTTTTATATATGTTCCTGTCGCCGCGATCCTGGATGGCGACATAGCGACCCGTCTGATTAACGGCAGCCGGATCACCGTAATTGCCTTTGTTCAGAACCGTCAGATCCTGCAGGTACAGATTGTTCGCTTTATTGAAATAGAGTGTTGCGGTGATGCTGATGCCTTCATTGACCGCCTTGTTCGCGATAATGGTTTTATCGGTGCTCTGCCCGATGAATGAAATATTCGACTTCGTAACGGTCGTCATCTGGTTGCCGTCACCGGTGAGGGTACCGATATTGTATTCTCCGTCGGGAAAAAAGATATAATACCGGTTGGCGCCGGATGCCGATGCAAGCGCCGCCCTGAAATCGCCATCGACGCCAACGACGAAATCAAACGCCTTTCTGGTGATTGCGAAAGAGGATAACGGCACCGTCAGCATGATGAGTGTAGATCCCATCGTGAGGACGAGGTGTATCTGATATCCTGTTTTATGTATGAATCGTTGTTCCTTCAAGAATCCCCCCTCGTGATATCTTTTGGATAGAGGTATGTTCTCAGTGATTAGTTATTACCGAAAATATCCGGTTCCCTTAAACGCGTAAATATGTTTTTCGACAGCAATTACAATCCTGCTATACCTGCATAGTGATCTGGAAGCTGTTGAAGAGTGGTACTATTCAGTACCGTTCGGACTAAATAAATACGGTATAAAACAGCTTTCTACCCCGAAAATCCCAGACGCCTCAGTTTTTCCAGCACCTCACCGCTGCAGCTCCCCTTGCGGATTGAATAGCTCGGAAATTCACGCCGTTTCGGATACGTACGCCGGAGTTCGTCGAAGTAGCGGGGTTGTTCATCCTTTTCAAGTGAAATGATCTTCCGCAGGGCACGATCGTCGTTTTCGATGGGATATGCCTGCAGAATCGCATTTGAAAAGGGTTCATACTCTTCGGACAGCTGCAATTCCACCGGGGCATCGGTTATATCCGGCTCCCACTCCGGCTGTTTGAAAAACCAGGCGCAGGCGGCATCGTAGACCGCCTTGGTACCGCGGACCTTGCCGTCGTAGGAGTACCCGGCGATATGCGGAGTCGCGATATCGGTAACGTTGACCAGATCAGCGGATATCCCCGGTTCATTCTCCCATACATCAAGTACCAGCCCGCCGAGGTCCTTTCGACGATCCAGCACTGCGGCGCTGTCGATCACCTTGCCGCGGGAGGTATTGATCAGCACCGCCTTTCTTTTAACCGACGCGAGAAAATTACGGTTCACCATCTCAACGGTGGCATCCTCGCCGCTGGTGGTGAGAGGTACATGCAGGGTAATGATATCGGAGGTTTCGAGTACCTGCTGAAGCGGCCGGTACATTTCACTGCGCAACAGCCGTTTTTTGGGTGGATCACACAGAACAGGATTCATCCCCAAGGTCAGAGCATGCCTGAATACTCTGCTGCCGATATTCCCGACGCCGATTATCCCGAGCGTCATCTCCGAAAGTTTCCGTTCACCCCATCCCGATATTACACACAGCGCCGCGAGGATATATTCGGCAACCGAATCGGCATTCGAACCGGGAGCGTGAGCGAAACCGATGTTATGTTCTTTAAGGTAAACGGTATCAATATGGTCGATCCCTATGGTTGCACTCGCCACGAATTTCACCGGCGTGCCTTCAAGAAGCGCCCCATCGACGGGAGTCACCGAACGGACCAGGAGCATCTCCGCATCAGCGAGAAGCTTGTTATCAATCTCTCTGCCTGCTACCGCGGTTACTTCACCGAAGGTTGAAAACGCTTCCACGGCAAGAGGAATATTTTCATCCACAACAATTTTCATAAGACATCTTCCGCTCTCAGGGTTTCTTCCGGTTGAGAAAATCTTGTTTGAAGATTACGCTTCACACTGTCTATCCAACAATAAAATTACTATATTTTATTGATTTCCATAGCAAATTCTGAATTCCTTTTGTAGTATTTAAGCTATATTATGACTATGCACACAAAAATCGCCTCATCTCTTCACGTTGCCATCATCGGTGACGCCCTCGGCGTACCGGTGGAATCGACCCCCCGACACGAACTTTCCCTCTGCAGCGTCAAAAACATGCTCGGATACGGAAGGTACGATCATCCGCAGGGAACCTGGTCCGACGACAGTTCGATGATCCTCTGTACCCTGGAGAGTCTGCTGCGCGGAACCTATGATATCGAGGATCTCGGCAATACATTCTGCCAGTGGATTTTTGAAGGACACTGGACGCCCGACGGCTATGTGTTCGATTCCGGACTTACAACATTTCTCGCCCTCGACCGGATCCGCAACGGCGGTCTGTCTGCACGTAATTCGGGAGGAACCTCCGAGGAAGACAACGGCAACGGTTCATTGATGCGTATACTTCCCGCGGCACTCTATTTTCACCGGCTTCCCACCGGTGAATTCATCGAACGTATTCACGAAGTCTCGGCGATAACGCATTCGCACCCCCGTTCACTCGTCGGCTGCGGTATTTATTCTCTACTCGTAAAGGAACTGCTGGCTGACGGGAACAAAAAAGAAGCATTGAGGCGAGCGACTACCGAAGCACTCGATTTTTACAGTGCCCGGCCGGAATTCAAACCGGAACTCTCACACTATATGCGTATTCTCTCACTCGACCTGCCGCAGCTTCCGGAATCTGAAATCAACACTTCCGGATATATCATTGACACGCTCGAAGCGAGTATCTGGTGTTTCTTCCAGCACGAATCGAGCTACGACACCATTCTCTCCGCAGTCAACCTCGGTCTCGATACCGATACCACCGGTGCGGTTGCCGGCGGACTGGCGGGGCTGCTTTACGGAATCGACGACATTCCCGCGGACTGGCGTAATTCACTGGCCCGCAAAGACGAAATCGAAATGCTCATCGACCGCTTCGCGAAACATGTGGCCTCCCGACAATGAAACCATTCCAGGTCCGTGATTACGATATTCTCGTTATCGGTGAAACATTCGTTGAATTTCACTGCGAAGGCGATGTCGCTCTCTCCCCCTCCTATCAGAAGGATATCGGCGGTGCGGATGTCGTGGTGGGAGCGACCGCGGCACGGCTCGGCTCGGGTGTTTCGATGGTATCGGCTAT
>JAFGHA010000306.1 GCA_016930275.1 Chitinispirillaceae bacterium | reverse complement strand
GGTGATCGGTGGCGACCGCCGTATCGCCGACATCGACCGGATTGTGCGGGACGGAGAACAATTACTACTAGGTCCTTTTCAGATCTCGTGTATCGCGACACCGGGCCATACCGGCGGTTCCTATTCCTATCACCTGCCGCAATGTGACGGCGTATTTACCGGGGATACGCTGTTTTATGCCGGATGCGGTCGTCTGTTCGAAGGAACGGCGGAAGAACTGCACGATTCACTGCAACGACTATGCAGCTTTCCAACCGCGACGAACCTCTACTGCGGCCACGAATACACGCTCGATAATCTGGCGTTCGCCCGATCGCTGGAAGCGGACAATCAGGCCCTGCTTGAACGGGCAACCGTAGTCGGTCTGCGCCTGCATGAAGCGGAGATGTATGGCCCGGCAACACTGGCTGAGGAACTCGCAACTAACCCCTTTCTACGGACTGAATCGGCAACAATACGCAGATCACTGGGACTTACGGATGCCGCTGACATGACGGTTTTTGAGGAACTGCGCAGAAGGAAGGATTGTTTTTAACCGGGAAACGTAGGGACACGGCATGCCGTGTCCCTACCGATATGCAATACATCCATGCCGCGGTTTACCTGAAATACTCCACTCCGGCTTCGAATATTTTCTGATCCTTGTCGCCGTAGATATTCTTCGCGACATTCCTGCCTTTACGCTCCGAATGCCCCATTTTCCCGAATACCCTGCCGTCGGGGCTGGTGATTCCTTCGATAGCGTACCAGGAGCCGTTCGGATTCGCATCGGCAGTGGCGCTGCAGTTACCGGCGCAATCCACATACTGCGTCGCCACCTGCCCGCCGGCAATCAGCTTGTCAATTTCAGCTCTCGGAGCGATGAAGCGTCCCTCTCCATGAGAAATCGGAACCACATGGATATCTCCCGGTGACACCTGCGACAACCACGGAGATTTGACCGATACGATACGGGTTGATACCATACGGGAGATATGCCGTCCGATGGTGTTGAAGGTAAGCGTCGGGCTGTCACTCTCCATATCACCGATTCTGCCGAAGGGTACCAGACCCAGTTTCACCAGTGCCTGAAATCCGTTACAGATCCCGAGCATAAGCCCGTCGCGTTTTTCAAGCAATGCGGTAACCGCATCGCGCACGTGCGGGTTGCGGAAGAAAGCGGCTATGAATTTTCCCGAGCCTTCGGGCTCGTCTCCCGCGCTGAATCCGCCGGGAATCATGATAATCTGTGATTCACCGATTTTCTTTACCATCTGTTCAATGGAGCCGTCGATATCGGCAGCTGAAAGATTTTTTAGTATGAACGGATCACCTACCGCTCCCGCAGCGGCAAAAGCACGGATAGTATCATACTCGCAGTTGGTTCCCGGGAATACGGTAATAAGCACTCTGGGCTGTGCAATCTTCACCGATGGGCGTTTTAGCAGTTTTTCGGTATGAAAAGGAATCTCCTCGGCCACATCGAGAGCAGTCTGATGAATCGGGAATACATGGCTGAGGGGCTGTTCCCAGGTGTTCTGGAGTTCCTCGATCGAAATGACCGTGGAACCCACTGTAATCGTCGACTCCTCGGTAGTCATTCCCAGGATACGGTGATCGATTCCAAGAAAAAGATCATCAGGATCGGCATGTTCACTCACTTCGAGTACCAACGATCCTATTTCCGGCGCGAAAAGAGTGGCGGAATCAACCGTTTCATCTATCGCCACTCCGATTCTGTTTCCGAAACTCATTTTGCTTATCGCCTCCGCGCACCCGCCGGCACCGCACACATATGCGGCATGAACCTGCCCGGCGCCAATGGCCTTGTGCACCGTGGTGTACATATGATCGAGCGCCACCAGATCCGGCAGTTCACTGCGATCCCGCACGACCGTGACGAGAACAACTTTCGACCCGCTCTGCTTGAACTCGGGGGTAAGCGTTTCGTTGACATCCACCGGAGCAAGCGCGAACGCGACGAGGGTCGGGGGTACGTGCAGATTCTTGAAGGTTCCCGACATACTGTCTTTACCGCCGATGGCGGGAATTTTCAGATGAGCCTGCACCCAGTACGCTCCGAGGAGGGCCGCGAACGGTTTCCCCCATTTTTGCGGATCGTCACCCAGTTTCTCGAAATACTCCTGCAACGTCAACCGGACACGATGATGATTTCCGCCGGCGGCGACGATTTTACTGACGGCCTCGACCAGTGCGAATACCGCCCCGTGAAACGGGCTCCACTTCGCGACCCCCGGATTGAAACCGTAGCTCATGGTGGTACCCGTTGTCGTTTCTCCTTCGAGCACCGGCAGTTTTGCCACCATGCACTGTGCGGGTGTTTTCTGAAAAACTCCCCCGAACGGCAGCAGTACCGATGCCGCACCGATGGTACTATCGAAACGTTCCACCAGACCCTGCTGACTGCAAACGTTAAGGTCGGCGATGGTTTTGAGCCACGCACTCCGCAGATCGACCGTTTCGAGTTCACCGGCAATGGAGCTTCTGAAATAGTTTTCTCCGGGAGCGGGAGCGCTCACCTTGACGGTCGCTTTTCTGGTGATCCCGTTGGTATCGATGAAATCACGACTCAGATCGACGATCAGTTTGCCGCGCCAGCGCATCTGCAGACGGCGTTCCACCTGTACCCGGGCGACTACCGCACACTCGAGATTCTCTTCGGCCACCGCAGCAGTAAACATTTCGAGATCATCGGGATCGATCACCACCGCCATGCGTTCCTGCGATTCGGAAATGGCCAGTTCCGTACCGTCAAGACCTTCATACTTTTTCGGAACGGCATCGAGATCGATATCGAGTCCGGCGGCCAGTTCTCCGATGGCCACCGATACACCACCGGCACCGAAATCGTTGCACCGTTTGATGCACCGGCTGATTTCCGGGATGCGGAAAAGCCGCTGTAGTTTCCGTTCCGTAAGGGGATTGCCTTTCTGCACTTCGGCACTGCAGGTGGTAATCGATGCCTCGGTATGCTCCTTCGACGAACCGGTGGCGCCCCCGCACCCGTCGCGTCCAGTGCGACCGCCGAGCAACAGCACGATATCTCCCGGTACCGGACGTTCACGCCGGACATTCGACCGCGGTACGGCCCCGACCACCGCACCGATCTCCATCCGTTTCGCGACATACCCCTCATCGTATATTTCAGCCACCTGACCGGTTGCCAGACCGATCTGATTGCCGTAGGAACTGTAACCGTACGCCGCAAGCACCGTCAGTTTCCGCTGAGGCAGTTTTCCCGGCAGTGTCTTGCTTACCGGAGTACGCGGATCGCCGGCTCCGGTAACGCGCATTGCCTGGTAGACATACGAACGGCCGGAAAGCGGATCACGGATCGCCCCCCCGAGACAGGTTGCCGCCCCGCCGAACGGCTCGATTTCGGTGGGATGATTATGCGTTTCGTTTTTAAACATGACGAGCCATTCCTCGTCTTTTCCGTCAATAGTCACCGGAACGACGATACTGCAGGCATTGATCTCTTCCGATGCATCAAGATCGTACAGCGTTCCCCGCTTCCGCAGTTCCTTCATTCCGATAAGCGCGATATCCATCAGACTGACGGGTCGTGAGTGCGTTTCGTAAACGTAGCCGCGCGAAATGGTGTATGCCTTGAATGCTTTTTCAATTGGAGCGGAATAATCACCGCTTTCAATTTCCACATCGGTAATTTCGGTGAGAAAAGTGGTATGGCGGCAGTGATCCGACCAGTAGGTATCAAGCATGCGGATTTCAGTCAGGGTCGGGTCGCGTTTTTCGGTATCCCTGAAATAGTTCCGGCAGAATTTGAGATCATCAGAATGCATTGCCAGACCGAGTGAACTGCGGAGGATATCGAGTTCCCGTGCCGCCATCTTGGTGAATCCGATGATTACGGAGACATCCGGAGGAACCTGTGCATCCATTTCGAGGGTAGCCGGTTTTTCCAGCGCGGCTTCCCGGGAATCGACCGGATTGATGCAGTACTCTTTGATGATGGTGAACTGCTCATCGGAGATGGTCCCGCTGCAGATATAGACCTGTGCCGAGGCCACCGCGGGTCGGTCACCATGGGTTAGAAGCTGAATGCACTGTCCGGTACTGTCGGCCCGCTGATCGTACTGTCCGGGAAGATATTCAATAGCGAAAACACGGTCGCCGTTTTCAACGGTAAATTCTTCATCGTGGATAACATCGACCGGTGGTTCGGAAAAAATTGTCTGCCGGGCAGCCGCATACGCCTCATCGCTGATCCCTTCGATATCGTATCTGATGAGTATCCTCACCCGTTCGATTCCGGAAATTCCAAGATTATCACGAAGATCTGCAAGCAGCCCCTGTGCCGCAACATCGTATCCCGCCCGTTTTTCGACAAATACCCTTCTGACGATTCCCATGAAGACCTTTCGTTCGTACTGATCAATGAGGAAGTGTTTCTGAAAATTACAGAACAGCAAAACAGATAAAAATACGTCATATCCATAGTGAAATGCGTATTGCACGTGCAAAAAATCTTTACAGGATAGGCTCCCCTGATCTCTGTCTTGAAGATACGATCATTTACGTTATGAAACAGTACGGCAGGAAAGGCATTTGACTTCCCGGTCCGGTACAAAACAGTACCAATCTTTTTTTCTTGTCTAATTTGTGGCACGAATCGTAATTTATGTGTTACTAATTCGCATTTCAGAAAACCACATTCATCGGAACAGCAGTTCCCCGAAAATGATCATCATATCAAAGGAATAAAATCACTATGCGACGATTCGATGCTCAAAGAATTGCCATCCTGCTCCTGCTCTACAGTGGTGCCGGATTCGCATTCCGCCCGTTTATAACCGATGATGCCGGTACAGTAGTCCCCCCTACCTTTGAACTTGAGACCTCGGCCGATTACTGGCACGACAAGGCGGCATTCGGCCTCTGCCTGAAACACGGAGTCACGCAACGGATGGATATCGGTGTTTCATTCGGAAAATGCATGCTTCCTGAAGACGCGAGCGGTTATGATCCCGCCGAACTCTCGATCAAATTCAACTTCATTCCCGACCGTCTTTCCGCCTCGTTCGGAGGATCGTTCGGCGATCCCTGTTACAGCGCCCTGCTTATCTACTCGCAACCGATCGCTCTTTTCTCGCTCCATGCGAATCTCGGCTACAGTGCGATCGGTGCGGAAAAAGAGGGATTCCTGACCTATGCACTTGCATGGATTGCGGAAATCGGCCGCTGCGCTTTCGGTCCCGAGTTCGGCGGTACGCAGGAGTCGGTTGACTGGTGGCAGGCGGGGTGTCAGGTCGGCATTACCGACTGGTGTGCGGTCGACGTCGCACTGGGTGGAAATTTCAACCGGGATATCGACTGGAATGCGGCAACCGGTCTGTTTTTCGCATTTCCACCTCCAAAAGAGGAGAACTGATTATGCATATGGCGGATGCACTGCTTTCACCGGTGGTCGGAGGAGTATTCTGGGTAACCTCCGCAGGTCTGATCGGCTATGCGGCAAAAAAAATCAATCAGGAACAGGACATGGCCAAAACTCCGCTTATGGGGGTTATGGGTGCGTTCATTTTCGCCGCGCAGATGATCAATTTCGCGATTCCCGGTACCGGTTCCAGCGGACATATCGGCGGTGGACTGCTGCTGACGGCGGTTCTCGGGCCGTGGCGCGCATTCATCACGCTCGCCTCCGTTCTGGTGGTGCAGTGCCTCTTCTTCGCCGACGGCGGACTGCTGGCACTCGGCTGTAATATCTTCAACCTCGCGTTTTTTCCCGCATTCATCGCCTATCCGTTCATTTTCAGGAAAATCGCAGGGAACGGGGCACGCCTGCCGCTCCTCGCCGTCGGATCGATTACAGCTTCGGTTGCCGGTCTGGAACTCGGTGCCTTTTCGGTAGTCATCCAGACAATACTTTCCGGTAACTCCGATCTGCCCTTCGGTTCCTTCGCCGCATTTATGCTCCCGATACATCTTGCAATAGGTATAGTCGAAGGCGTGGTCACCTGGGCGGTTCTATCATTCGTACTCAGGGTACAACCCTCACTGATGTCCGGCAATGAAACACGGCGTGTGGCACGCCCGCTGCCGGTACTTTTCGTTCTCTCGGCACTGGTCATCGGCGGAATTCTCGCCTACATCGCTTCTGAAGATCCCGACGGGCTCGAATGGTCCATTTCGAAAACAACCGGAACGGAAGAAATCTCCCGTCAGCATACCGGTGTGGCTGCAGTGCTCGAAAAACTGCAGGGCAGACTCTCATTTCTGCCGGATTACGGATTTAAACAGCAGGAGGCACATCAGGACAAAGCCGACAGCTCCGGTATGAAACTGCAGGTATTCGGTACCTCGGTGGCCGGTATTACCGGGAGCATGATCGTCCTCGCACTCGCCCTTGGTTTCGGCCTGCTGCTGCGCAACCGCCGCACATCCGGAGACAACCGGATATGACCCGGAAGCTCCAGCGGTTTGCGGAACAACGCGGTAACGAAACGGACGACTCGCTGCTGAGCCGGTTCGATAACCGGACACTGCTGGTGGTATGGGGAAGCTTCATTCTCGCACTGGTATCGGTTGATAAATACGATATCGTCAGAACGCTTTCATTCATCGCATTTCCCGTTTTCACGCTGGTGGTCGTACGTTTTCCACTGCTGCCCCTTTTAAAGCGACTGGTGATGCTCTCCCCTTTTATCATCGTTATGGCAGCGGCCAATCCGTTCCTCGACCGGACCGCGGTTACCACCGTCTACGGTTTCACCATCAGTACCGGGATGATGTCGGCAGCGGTTATCATGCTGAAAGCGACGATGGCGCTGAGCGTCATGCTGGCACTCGATCGCTGCATTTCGATTGCCGGTCTCTGTAATGCGCTTCGCCGGTTCGGTGTTCCCGGGGTGTTCACCACCCAGCTGCTGCTGCTCCACCGGTATGCGTTTCTGATCATCGGCGAAGCCGCCACGATGATCAAGGCACGCGACCTTCGCGCTGCCGGAAAACGGGGCAAGGGACCCGTTGATACGGCGAATCTCATCGGATCGCTTCTGCTGCGCTCCGCGGAACGATCCGAACGGATCTACAAAGCAATGCTCGCCCGGGGATTCAACGGCACGCTTCCCGTAGCGTCTGAAAACCGGTTCGGCTTAGCGGATGCTCTTTTTATCGCGTCGACGCTTTCCTGTTTTGCCCTACTGCGATTTATATTTTAGGCCATGCCCATTATCTCCATAGAACAGCTTTCCTTCACCTATCCCGACGGAACCCGTGCTCTCGACAGCATTACGCTCCATATCGACCGTAATGAAACCATCGGTATCGCCGGTCCGAACGGAGCGGGAAAAACCACGCTCATCAATCATCTTTGCGGTTATACGCTGCCGCAGTCGGGAAAAATTTCACTGATGGGTACTTCGCTCACCAAAGAAACCGTCGATATCATACGTAAAAAAATAGGGGTGGTTTTTCAGAATACCGATGATCAGCTTTTCATGCCTTCCGTCGTGGATGATGTGGCGTTCGGCGTTCGTTCGTCAGGCCTCTCCGCCAGGGAGGCGCATGAGAGCGCCATAAAAAAATTACAGGAACTCGGCCTGGATCATCTGGCGAAAAAACCGCCGTTTCACCTTTCTCAGGGACAGAAACGGTTTGTCGCTTTCGCGGGAATTCTTGCGATGCAACCGCAGGTGATCATCATGGATGAACCCACCGCCGATCTCGACCCGCGCCATCGTCGCACAACGATGGAACTAATCCGGAGCCTCTCCGATACCACACGACTGATCGTATCACACGATCTTGACTTTCTATGGGAGACCTGCGGCAGAATCGTCCTCATCAACGAAGGAGCCATCGCTGCCGACGGTCCGGCGCACGACGTTCTGGCCGACGAGTCGCTGCTTCGGGAAAACGGGCTGGAACTGCCGCTGCAGTTGCAGGGAAAAAACAACCGCAATCCGCCGGTATGAGGGTTTTACGGTGTGACCATAGACAAAACCGCTTCCGTAATGTAGCTTTTATACTGTCATTCACGAATTTCTATAACGTTCTCACACAGAGTTCCGCACTGCAACCACAAGAGAAGTACTCGACAGTATCATCCGAACTACGTTCCGTCCCGGAAAGTAATGAGTCCTGCAGTATCATACGTGCTTTTGCTTGACGAAGCTCTGTAAGTCAGGTTGTACCATGCAATTTTCAGAATTCAATCTCTCTTCCGATTTACAAAAAGGTATCGAGGAGGCCGGCTACGCCGAGTGCACCGAAGTCCAGCAGGAAACACTGGTACACACGCTTGCCGGTAAAGACGTATTCGTCCAGTCACAGACCGGAACCGGAAAGACCGCCGCATTTCTCATTTCCCTGTTCGAGCTGATCAAACGCGGCACCGAACCGGAAAAGGCGCTTATCATCTCTCCCACGCGGGAACTTGCCGTCCAGATCGCCGAAGAGGCGAAACTGCTTTCACTCTATCTCGATTTCAATATCGTCACCATGTACGGCGGCGTCAGCTACAACAAACAACTGCAGGCAATTGCCGACGGTATCGACCTTCTCATCGGAACACCGGGGCGTCTTATCGACATGAGTAACCGCAGGATGCTCAATCTGCATCAGTTCAATTACGTGGTAATCGATGAAGCAGACCGCATGTTCGACATGGGGTTCGTGCACGACATCCAGACGATCCTGCATAAACTTCCTTCCCGGGAATCGCGGCAGACCATGCTCTTCAGCGCGACCCTCACCCCCGCGGTGAAACATCTCGCTTCGGGATCGATGAAAGCTCCGGTTGAGGTCCATATCGTCTCTCAGAACGTCACGGTCGACGCCATCAACCAGATGGTCTACCATGTGGGCTCGGCTGAAAAGATATCGCTGCTGCTCGGACTGCTCAAAAAATTCACGAGCGGCAGGGCGCTCATTTTTGTCAACATGAAGCATATAGCGGAGGAGCTTGCCGAGCGGCTGAAAGGGAACGGTTTCGACGCGGAATACCTCACCGGGGATCTCGCCCAGGGGCAGCGGCAACGGCGCATCGACCGGTTCAAGAACAACGAACTGCCGCTGCTGATCGCCACCGATGTTGCCGCGCGCGGCATCCACGTTGACGATCTGGAACTCGTGATCAATTACGACATTCCCATGCACAGCGAGAACTATGTCCACCGGATCGGACGTACCGCCCGCGCGGGGAAGAGCGGCAACGCGATCACCCTGGCCTGCGAAACGTTCGTCGAATTTCTCGCCCCCATCGAGAAATTCATCAACATGAAGATTCCGTCAACCGTTGCCGAAGATGAACTCTATGTTCCCGATCTCACCGCCGGAAAGCAGTTCCGGCGATCGCGAAGGTCCTCGGGAAGCGGCGATTCCGGCCGCCGCCGATCAGGAACGTCAGGAGGAAGAAGTGGTTCATACGGCAACAGGTCCCGCGGGAGTTCCTCTTCCGAACGGTCCCGTTCCGGCAGACCGGGAAACCAATCCGGATCGGAAAAGAACGCGAACCGGTCACGTTCACGGCAATCCCGGAATGAACAGCCGCCTCGCGAACAGCGGCAGCCACGAACCGAAGCGGCCAATCGTGAGCAGCGGCAGCCAACCGGCGGCAACAGAAAACAACACGGAAATCATCCCGGCAGGACCGCCGGTTCTCAGATTCAGGACCGGAAGAATCAGGGACCGCAACCTTCCTCGAAACCCGCGAAAACCGCTCCGAAAAAGAAAGGCCTGTTCACTCGGGTTTTCTCTATTTTCAAATAGTATCTGCCCGGCTCCGGGTACTGCGGTTCTCGAACTGACCATATTTCATATCAAACGAATCATTTCGAGAGCCTCAATGATCGTTTGGGTTAGGCCGATATAAACGATTACGAATAACAGGCACCTGACGCTCATGGTGAGCCTGTCGAACCATGAAAATCATCCTTCGACGGGCTCAGGATGAGCGAAACCGTAGCGGTCCCAATCTGATTAGCTACTAAATTGTATTATTTTCCGGCCGTTCCCACATGCCGCATAAACACGTCTTCGAGGGTGGTTCCTTCACCGACAAGATTGGCGATTGTATCGTGAGCCACGATTTCACCCTTATTGATAATCGCTGCCGTGGAACAGAGCTTTTCGACTTCAGAGAGAATATGGGAATTGAGCAGAACGGTCACCCCGTCGACCTTTACCCGCTCGAGAATCTGCCGGAATTCGCGGATCCCCACCGGATCGAGACCGGTGGTCGGCTCATCGAGAACGAGGACTTTCGGTGAACCGAGCAGCGCTCCCGCAAGTCCGATGCGCTGCAGCATTCCTTTCGAATAGGTGCCCGACGGCTGCCGGGCTTTACCGGTCATACCGACCAGTTCGATGAGTTTGTCAACTTCGTGTGTGGAACGTTTTGCCTCCATACCGCACAGTGCGGCCTGACGTTGCAGGTAGCGCTGTCCGCTCAGCCAGGTCGGCAACCGCATGTTTTCCGGCAGATAACCGACCACCGACCGCGCACGCGGTTCGACCGAGGGAATGCCGTTGATCGTAACGGAACCGCTGTCCGGCCGTGTGAGATCGAGCAGTATACGGATGATGGTGGTTTTCCCCGCACCGTTCGGACCGAGCAGAGCGAAGAATTCTCCCCTCGTCACGGTGAACGAGACGTTCCGCAATACGGTCACCGTTCGATACTTTTTTTCTACACCACTGAATGAAATCATGGTTTCCTCATGAAAACGGCCGAAGGTACGCTGGTAAAGGGATCGGCATCCCGGCGCCCCGGCCGGTTGTGACGACCGGCGATCCGGCGTTTGGCGGGAAGTTCGTCACCGATTATATCCATCGCGACGTCGAATGCATCCGCAGAATCGGTTTGCACATCGGGTTCGATGCCGACGAGATCATACACTTTCGCGCTGTCGCCGACAGGAGAGATCGTCATGCAGGTCACCACTGCGAGCACCGAATCCGGTCCGTCAATCATCACCTGACCGCGTCCTTTCCCGTAAGTGTGCGTACCGATCACGGTTACCCGATCGCCGGCCTGCTCCATCAGACAGGATACCAGCATCTCCGACGCACTGGCGGTATAGCCGTCGACAAGAATATACACGGTGCGATCAACGGCTTTTCCGGTACCGTCGGTCGTATACAGGGTGTCAACCGTTATACCGGCATCGGTACTCTGGTCGTACTGCCGTTCCCGCACCCTGACGATCGGTGTTCCCGAGGGCACTAGCTGCCCGACGATATCGATGCACTGGTCGACATAACCGCCGCGGTTCCCCCGCAGGTCGAGCAGGGTATACCTGGCCCAGGTGGTTGAATCCAACATCCGTGAAAATTCTTCCGCACTGCCCCCCGGCACAACGGTTTCATGATAAAACCCTCCAAGGGTGATCTGCACGGTGAGTGAATCGAGAGAATCGACTTCAACACTGGGGAGCATGAATACTCCACGACGGACGATAATGTTGAACTGATCGTCGCCCCGCTTTATCCTGAGAACGACCTCGGTACCGATAGCACCCTGCAGTGCATCCAAAGATTCTTCGAACGTCAATCCCGCCAGTGAGAGATCTCCCGCCCGCAGAATCGTATCCCCTACCGCAAGCCCCGCGCTCTCGCCCGGCGTATTGGCATAGACTTTTTCAATCACATAACCGTTGGCCACGGAATCCCGACGGATACCGATTCCTCCCCGTTGTGTTGACAAATCGACAAGCCGGTCCTTCGCCTCCGACGGAGTCAGAAAGTAGGTGAACGGTTCGTCGACCGCCTCGTAGAGTTCCTGAGGCGATGAATACGCATAGAGATCCGAAGGCAGCTGATCGCGGTAGATGAAAAAAACATCGAGGCACAATGCCGCGAATTCATACCAGGCATCGATCCGGTCGTGATCAAGCGGTCTGAAATCGCATGACGTCAATAGCGATACCGCAGCGATTATCCCGATCAGACCACGTCGTACTATCCGCATACTGACTCCTTTACCAGACACAAAGTTCCGTCATGTCGGCAAGCATGAATGTCGGTTTTACTACCAGGGAATCGGGAGCGTTATGACTCCATGACACAAACGCGGTCGCCATTCCCGCATGATTTCCACATTCGATATCAAACGTCGCGTCACCGATGAAAAGAGAACGGTCGGGGGTTCCCCTGAGCCGTGCAAGCGCCTCCTGTGCCGGTTGCGGATCGGGTTTGTGACGATCGGTGCACTCCGGCGTGATCAGAACGTCAAAACAGTCGTAAATACCGGTTTCCCTGAGGTACATGGAAAGCGTGTGCAGCATACGGGATGTCACCACCGCGCATTTTTTCCCGTGTTCGCGAAGACACCCCAGCGCCTCCGCCACACCGGGACAGAGTCGCAGATGTTCGCGATGGATTTCAAGCTGATACGCCATATGGGTCTCGCGATATGCGGCGAAGGTCGCATCGGACAATTCACCGAAATACTGTTCCATCTGTTTGCGCAACGTCATCCCCACATGGCCGACAATCTCCTCACGGGACGGCTCCGGCAAGTTGTACACCTTCGCCGTATTCCGGAAGCAGCGGACAATCATGTCGGTGGTATCGAACAGCGTACCGTCGGCATCAAACAGGTAATAATCGAACTCCCGTACGGGCATGTCAGTCATGCAAACTCATTTCACGGTAGTGGTATCTGCGGAAGGTTTTTTTATAATGTACGGTTCGATCCGTTCCCGGTAACTCTCCGGTGCGGCGGTGAGTATTCCCGCAGCCGTATCCATGAAGGCGAGTCCGCAACTCGCTCTGGCAAGCACTTCCCTGCGGCGCAGCAACCGGTACCCGAGCGTGAGCCGATACGTATCCATCGATGAAACAAACACCTTCACCTCCAGCCGGTCGAGAAGAAATGCCGCCTTATTGAACCGGACTTCCAGATTATATACTACAATGCCGGTTCCCTCCGGATAAAGATCCAGCCCCATCTCACCGGTCAGAAAGCGGACACGTGCCCGTTCAAGATAATCCAGAATACGGGTGTTATGAACAATTTTATACGAATCGATATCCTCGAATTCCACGGTAACGGGAAGGGTGAATATTTTTGATGAAGCGTCGTACATGGTTGCAATCCGTCGTTGATCAGTACTGCCTGTTCAGAAAATAACCCCCGACCACCCCGGCCGGCCAAGGATTCAGGATACATCTTTTCATGTGCTCAGTGGAAACACTGTTGCTCTATTATCACAATCATTACGCATTGTCGCGCTGCAACTCAACCGGTTTGCCGCGGGAAATAACTACTGACGACATAATAATCAGTCGGAAACCAGTACATACACTTTTCAAGCATCGATACCTTCTGCCACGTAATCGACAATTTCGGTGATACCGGAACAGTATACCGGTTCGCCTCCGAGCTCGGTCGTTACGGTAGCAGAAGTGGCTCCGGAGCCGGCGGGGTCTTTCCGTACAACCCGGCGATGTTCATTTTCACTCCGTTATGATAAAATACATAATCCTGTTCTACCTCTACCCACCCCGGCCCCGATGGAGAAACGGTGCATCGATTCAGTGGCAACATCCATACAATTTACCTTAAAGTTCCCGAAGCCCTCGTCGTTACTGCGATACTGCTCACCGCGTTTTTTTTGCTCGCTCAGCGGATTAACCTACGAACCTTCCCTTCGGGAGATGAAGGTTCGTGGATGGGAGTGGCGGCGCAGCTCGAACGCGGCGAGGGATTCACGACCCGCTGGTTCGAACACCCGTATCTCAACCATCCGATGCTCCCGCGTCCGGATGATTACCGGTACCCGGGCCTGACGCTCATTCTTGCGGCGATGTTCCATTTCTTCGGTACCTCGTACACCGTCGGACTCTGGACTGTCGCGGCACTGCAACTCATCTTCCTTTCCCTGTTCTACCTTATCATCCGCAGGCTTTACGGCGTAACGGTCGCCTGTACGGCATTGACCGTGACAAGCCTGTCACTTCTGCAAATCTACTGGAACAGCGCCGTTTACAGTGAAGGACTTTTCGGGATCGGGCTGGCGCTCATCACCATGGCGGTGCTCTTTCAGGACCTTTCGAAATACCGTTCATGGGCAGTGATAGGCATAGCCTGCGGACTGTTGTACTATATCCGGCCGAACGGTATCCTCATGCTGGGCGGGCTTCCCGTGTATGTTTTTTTCAAGCGCAAAGACGGTCGCAAACCGTTCATCGATGCCGGTATCTGTTTTACCGCATTTTTACTGATGATCCTTCCCTGGGTACTCCGGTATGTCATGCAGTTCGGCAATCCGTTGCACATTGCCGGTGGCGCCAGTGTACTGCGAGCCTCGAACAACGATCCGATGACCTGGTCGTTTCTTGATTTTATCCGGCACTACGGTCCCTTTATCCCTTTCAGGATGATCGGCACCGGTATCGGGCACTTTTTCGTTGCACTGCATTTCTTCGACAGGAACCTGTTCATTCTCCCGCTAGCCGGGGTGGTGATCCGGCTCTGCCGGAAGCGCTGCCGCGGTGATATCGTTCTCGCCCCGTTTTATCTTCTGACAACAATCGCCTGCTTCTACATTTCCTATCAGCACTCCTGGGCGGCCGTCCGCTATATGGCTCCCCTTCTTCCATTCATATACGCCTACGGTATTGCGGAACTGAGTCGCATGGTGCGAACTGCCGGTAAAAAACTGCCGGTGTCACTGCAAAAGGTACCTGTCGTGGTACTTCTGGCCGTGCTGGTTGCTCCGGTCTACTATCCTCACCGGTTCTATCTGCGCCAGTGCTTAAAAAAGACCGGCGTTGACCGTACCTATCCGCAGCACCGCGCGCTGCTCCAAAAACTGGTGCGGGAAGACGGCTATTACCTCGCCGACTCTTACGGTCAGCTTGCCTTTCTGAGTACCCGCCGGTGTGTGGGAATACAGACCTTTGTTGATTCAACCATGATCCCGGAATTTCTCTCCCGGTACAACCCGGCGCTGCTGATTCTCACCGCCGAAGAGGAGGACAGTCCGCGTATCAGGGGAATTGTTCATGAGATCACCCGTAATGGAATCGCACCCGACCCCGTCGTGCGCGAGGACGGCGCCACCTATTACCTGCTCCGATCGATACCGCCTGATACTACTGTTGCCGCAACACCGCACGGCGGCTGATTTGTCCCCGTTGTGCCATGGTTTATTTTTACCGGAACTGCACGGGAATGTTTATCCCGTATCCCGGTGTCCGGATATTCATGCGGATACGGAGGTTGGACGGGCCTTACACCCGCCCCTGCATTGACAACGGCCATATACGACGGACGAAACAACCATGGAAACTGCAGCTTCCTTCTTTAAACGAACTTCCACTCATTACCTTCTTCTGATCGCGATTGGGGCACTGCTTTTTATTCCGTTTCTCGGCAACGTGCATCTGTATGATTGGGACGAGCTCAATTTCGCCGAAGCCTCACGGGAGATGCTCACCAGCGGAAACTTCATGCGGGTGACCATTGACTACCAGCCGTTCTGGGAGAAGCCGCCGCTGTTCTTCTGGCTGCAAACGGCATCGATGCGGGTATTCGGAGTCAACGAATTCGCTGCGCGGTTTGTCAATGCGATTATCGGGATTATCACGCTCTGCATTGTTTATACCATCGGCCGGAAACGGTTCGATACCACTTTCGGACTCACGTGGGCACTGGCTTTCGCCTGTTCGTTTCTCCCGCATGTCTTTTTCAAATCGGGAATTATCGATCCGACGTTCAACCTGTTTATCTTTCTCGGGTTCACCTGCGCTTCGTCGGTAGTGCTCCGCAGCGATAGCGCCGGACGAATGCGAATCGCCGCACTTGCCGGGCTCTTCATCGGTCTGGCGATTTTAAGCAAGGGGCCGGTGGCGCTGATCATTTTCGGGCTCACCTTTTCAGTCTACTGGATTACCACCCGATTCAAACCGCTGTTTTCCATCGCCGAGATCGCGCTCTTTACCGTTACGATGGTGGGAGTATCAGCCGTTTTTTACGGCATCGAGACGGTGCTCCACGGCCCGTGGTTCGTCACCGAATTCCTCCGTTATCAGATCCGCCTCCTGCGCACGGGAGACGCGGGACACGGGCGTCCGTTCTACTTTCACTTTCTGGTGCTGCTCTTCGGCTGCTTTCCCGCATCGTTCTTCGCCATCAGGTCATTCAAAAAGGATACCGGGTATACTGAGCCGCAGCAGCTTTTCAACCGGCTCGTCGTCACCCTCTTCTGGGTAACGCTGATCCTTTTTTCCATTGTCAAAACGAAAACCGTGCTCTACTCGTCGCTCTGCTGGTATCCGATCACGTATCTCGGTGCACTTCACGCCCGGAAACTCATCACCGGCGAAGTGACCTGGAACCGCTGGCTGCAGCGTTCCTTTGTCGCGTTCACGGTACTGGTCGGCAGTGCGATCGCGGCATTCCCGATGCTGCTCAAGCACAAAGAGGTCATCTTACCTCTGATAAAAGACAAATTCGCCGTCGCCTGCATGCAGAAGCCGGTGGTATGGAGCGGATGGGAGAGCCTGATCGGTGTCTCGTTTCTCGCGATCGCGTTCGTCTCGTTCTCCCTGATGGCGCGCAGGAAGAGCGCCGGCGGGCTCATTACCCTCGCTACGGCGAGCGTGCTCTGCGTCCAGCTGACACTGCTTATTATCAATCCAAAAATAGAGCTGTATACCCAGAGCGATCCGGTCGCCTTTTACAAACAGCATTCGGGAAAGGACGAATATGTCCGGTCGCTCTTCAAGAGCTACGCCGACCTGTTCTACGGAAAAAAACAGATCGACGATCACCCGATGAGTCATGATTTCACGTGGCTGCTGCAGGGACCGATTGACAAGCCGGTTTTTTTTGTCGGGAGAATTCAGCAGGACAGGAAGTACGGCAGGCCGGAATACGGGTTGACGCTGATCGAGAAGAAATACGGGTTCGTGTATTACCGGCGGGATCCGGAACCGGTGAGTGCGTTCGCGTTGCGGTGAGGATGGGATAGAAAATAAAATCAACCACAGAAGTGATTTCTCATCTGGATATAAAGCTGCTGCAGAGTACTTCCCTGTCAATTCTGATACGACAGAACACGGTAGCAGTAGATACCGGAGCCCCTTTCGCATCGGTACCATGCCACGGGATCGTATAGGTGCCCGATCCGAAACAGTCAAACGACAGCGACCGGATCATTCCGCCATTAAGGGAATACAGTTCGCAGCATCCCGTTCCACTGATCGAATTGTCGGACACGGCAATAACGATCGGATTCCCGCTTTTTCCCGATGAGGCCAGCAGACGAACGGCGGGTGATTTGTTTTCCGGTATCGTTTTCCGCCCTGCCAGGCCGGAAGGGGGATATTCGATACGAATCGACAGTGAAAACGGGTCGGGCATGTCAACCAGCGGATGGATTGAATAATCAAGCTCGAAGTTGGCATAGTTGATCCGGAGCACATGTGGAAGCTGGACCTCTCGTATACTCAGTCCGAATGAACCGCTGGAGCCGGTAGCCGTCGAACCGAGGCCGACGAGCCGACGCTGCTGCTGATACTCCAGACACGTAATGCCAAATCCGATGAGTGGTCTCCCGGTCAAATCCGCCAATGTTCCCTGTATATGTATATCGTCTGCAGGGGTTGAGTAATGTTCAACAACGTATTCATGGCGGATACAGCTATAGCAGACCGATTCATCAATTATGTAATCACAGCAGGTGGATTGAGTATGCTGTAATACCATGATAGTATTCGGTTCCAGATCTTCCGGAAGCACAGGCCCCTCACCGGGGTAGCTGTAATCTTCATCTTCACTGATCCATATTTTCCCTCCCGCTCTCATCTTCACCCCGGGAAAATGCTGCTCGTTCATGAAGGCTACGCCACTGTCGGTATCGATCGGTATCGGCCGTGAGCACCTCTGGAATGCTGCCCTGTCGGGATTATCGTCCCCGCATTGCAGTGCTATCATGTCGGTATACTCCCCCACATCCCGTGGAATATTCATCTCTTCAAGATTCAGTTCAATAGTCCAATGTTCCGCATCAATATAACAGAACCGGGAAACCGGCAAAGGAAGTCGCGGGTTGGCGGATAAAGGGATAACGGTAAAAATAAGGACAGAAAGGATGATTCCCCGGGTGGTGATGGATGATGATGATCGCATGGCGGCCCTCCTTGAAAACGATGAAGTGGCACGGATTCAGCAATTCGCGGTTCGGTGGTGTATATATAATAATATAATCCAAAGTTGATCAATAACTAGTGATGGTACTTTCTTCGGCTAAAGTACCTATGCGGGTCCTGGGTGGAAAACGTGTTGGCGGGAAACATCCTCCCCATAAGATTGAAGGTCTGCCGGTGACGGGTGATGACAAGCTGGGAAAAAGTTACCCTATATTTCGGATCGATCAAATGCGGGGGAATAGTCTTCCGTTCCCGGATACGCCATGTGGTATTTTGAACGACATTGTTTTTTGTAAATGATAGAAGCGTTGATTCTGACTTCCGCGTGGAAAACCCCTCAATAGTAGCATCAGTAGTTGATTCATAGACCAAACCGACATCAGCCCGATAGACTTTTTCCATTGGTCCGTTGACATAGTAGTTATGCGAAAATTCATAGACACCATTGACAATACTCAGTGAACCCCGCGGAAAATCAGGTGGGCAGAGCGTGTCGGAATTTATATAGTGTGTCCATAGTACGGGTTTGCCGAACAGATATCTGTTTGAGCCGTATCCTATGGTATCATTGACCTCAACCAAAGAGTAAAAACCGCTATCTGCAATAACCGTTGTTTCAGGAGGAGCAGCAGTTTCATCCTGTACGATTTGTCTACCCCTGCTGCTCCATTTAAATCGGTAGTAGATCGAATCATTCACGTCATATAAATCAATCAGAAAAATGGTGTCGATGGTTGATCGTGCAGTGCTGGTAATAATCGGAGCGGTTGAGCTACTCTCGTCAACACGGTACACCCACCTGTTTCCCACCTCAAGCGGGGCGAAATCCCCTATTGGTTCTGCGTAGAGCGGGAAGTACAGGAGTAATGAACATACTGACAACAGCTGCTTCATAGTGTTCTCCTCAGTGGACACCGACCAACTGTCATTAATATATCCGGAACGGGGCTTCATTTCAATAGGGTTTGAAAGTAAGTGTTTTCTGCCTGAAAACGGTTTTTTCCCGGATTAACCGTCCCATGGCCGTAACAATGGTATATTTGCTATATACCGGGTATTGCGCCACCATCAACAAGTATGTGCACATGTTCATTTCATTGACCTCCTTCGTTCCGTTATTCCTGGTGTTCAATTGGCAAATCGTGCATGACAAAATATTGTTTTACCATTTTCAATCAAAGTTTCTGAAATAGTTGATAAATGAGGCCGCTATGAAATTACTTTCAGCAAGTACAGTAGTTACGATACTCTGCAGCATGTCTATCGCGTCAGATCAGCTTTCATTTTCGAAAGACACGGTTTCCCTGCATATATATCCGGTGGCGAATATTTTGACTATTAAAAATGTATCAGACTCAGTTATTTCTATCGATACCATATTCTATTCCTGGAAAATAAATAAGATAACGCAATATAATCCTATAGGGCTTGAAATCGAGACATTGTATACAGAAAATGGCTATGCGAAAAATTATGTGAGGTATCGCAACGCCTACACTCAAGAAACATCCGATTCCACTTTTTATTTCGATGTAAATATAGAGGAGCAGCAAATTATTATAAGCCCCGGAGACAGTCTTGTGTTCGAAAATATTAAATTCGGCAATTGTATCGGTTGTGTTCAAGTTTCCAAAAAACAGATGAGGTACGATTCCGTTTCAATCCATACCATCTTTAAAAACAACCAGGGCGGAACAGATACCGTCGAATTTATCGGAATGGGATCGGACCTCGTTACTTCAATCAGTATGCTGTATACTGTAAAACAGCCATCCACTTCTGCAGATCTACCACAACAGAAGAGTACCGTCCTGGCATCCGGTCGTAAAATCGAAAATCCACACAACAGAAAAACCCGTAGAACTCCAGCCGCCAACCTTTACTTAACAACATCTGGACGGGGGCCAATAATAGTGAAGCTGGAAGGAGAATAGCTGGGTGAGCAAGTCACATTCAGAAGCGATGGCCTTTACCGACATATGGCAGCATCATTTTCCCCTTTCTGACAAGAGAGAGGACGCAAGCGTCGCACTGAGGCTCTCGAAGTGGACAAGGGTGGAAAACACGTTTCATGGTCTCAGCCGCCATCCTTCAAGCCACGCAGGTTCCACAACTTGAGATACTTCAGCGAAACCCCGAACGCGCTGACGAGCGACAACACCAGACCGTGCGAACCGTCGAGAATGCCGCCGCGAAGGAGGTACATTTTAAGGAATTTTGAACACCCGCGCAGAATCGCCGCCGGCAAGGACGTGGTTTTTCCCTTCTCATGAAGCATCCGGGCACCCAGTGTCGTATACTGATTTATTTTGGCGATATGCGATTCGATATCCGGATAGGGAAAATGGATAATGGGTTCACGCAGCATTCCGACCCCGCCGTCAACCTCCACCGATTCATGCACCGCCTCGCTGTTGAACTGTCCGGAGTCTTTACGGAATAGACGCAGCGGATAATCGTTCTGCCACCCGCAGTGTCGTATCGGTTTGCCGAGATACCGGGAGATCCTGCGGATTTTGTATCCCGCAAGTCCCGACGGCGTTTCGCCGAGGTTCTGAATGGCCTGCGCCAGTTCCGTACTTACCCGTTCATCGGCGGCGATCGGAAGCACCCATTCGTTTTTCGCGTGTTCAACCGCCAGCTGCCATGTTCTCCCGAAACCGAGCCATTCCGTACAGATCACCGTGCAGCCCGCTTCGCGACAGATGGCAACGGTATTGTCGGTGGAACCGGAATCCACGACTACAATCTCATCACTCCACCTGAGCGATTCGATACAGTCGCGAATGTTCTTCTCCTCGTTTTTCACGATAATGACAATCGATACGTTTCGCATGATCGGCTACATTCTTTCCGGTGACAAGGTTCCCTTGCCGATTCGGGTATATATTTGTTTCTGTTCAAAACAAGGTACTTATCAGGTCTTTGATCAGGACGCCCCCTAAATCCCCCGAAAGGGGGACTTGTAAGGTGTTTTTTAAAAAGCTACAATTCAAATAAGTCCCCCTTCGGGGGATTTAGGGGGCGCAAATGTTAATGCCAAACAGAATCTATTAATAACAATACGGCCGATTCCGCACTGCACAGGTTGTTTCATACCTGCAGATGAAACCTGCGGTGATTGATCACCCCCGCCTTCTGCAGCATGTAACTCACGGTCACCCCGAGCACGCCGAGCCCGTAGGTGATGCTGCGGGAGAGATTGATCGACGAGGCCTCCCTGAAATATTTCGTGGGGCAGGTCACTTCGGCAATGTCGATATCGGCATAGAACAGCTGGGCGATGACTTCGTTGTCAAACACGAAATCGTCGGAATTCGAACGGAACGGAATCTTCAGCAGCGCCTCGCGGGAAAAGGCGCGGTACCCGGTATGGTATTCCGAGAGTTTCTGATTCATGCAGCTGTTCTGGATGAGGGTGAGCACCCGGTTGGCGACATATTTATACCACGGCATTCCTCCCCGCAAAGCTCCTTTTCCGAGAATCCGTGACGCGAACACCACCGGATACAAGCCGTTGGCGATGATATCCGTCATGGCACCGATAAGCTTCGGCGTATACTGATAATCGGGGTGGAGCATGATGACGATATCCGCACCCATCGCGAGCGCCGTACTGTAACAGGTTTTCTGGTTGCCGCCGTAGCCGCGGTTGTGCTCGTGCCGGATTATTTTTTTAATGCCGAGTTTGTAGGCAACGTCGACAGTCGCATCACTACTGGCGTCATCGACCAGGATTACCTCGTCAACGATCCCGTGCGGAATCTCCGCATAGGTATCGGCAAGCGTTTTCTCCGCGTTGTACGCGGGAAGCACCACGATTACTTTCTTATTATTGACCATTATTCCACCTCGGAAGAGGAATCAGTTTCAGATAACGGCACAGGTGCAGCACCGCCAGTGTCAGCAATACACCGGTCAGCACCCCCGCAACAACATCCGTCGGATAATGTACACCCAGATATACGCGCGAATAAGCGACCGGTACCGCTGCCAGATACGACCAGCACCACCACCCGCCAAAGAGAAAGGCAAGCAGCGCAGCCGCGCTGAATGCAGTGTTGGTGTGACCCGATGGAAATGACCGGTTCCGGTATTTCGGACCGAGCAACCTGACCGTTTTCCCGATGGCGGTATCATTTGCTTCTACAGTTTTTCCATCCGTCACGTTTCGGGCGGCCGCATCCTCACCTTGTGCGAAGTGAACATACGGACGCGGCCTTCCGACAATCCGTTTTATCCGTGAATTAACCGTCCCGGAAAACAGTAACGCCACGGCACCGCACAGTATCGCCCTTGTCCGGTAATTCCTGGGGAGTTTATACAGAACGATCCCGATCAGTACCGGCCCGATGAACCATCCGTTACCCAGCTGTGTGACCGCCAGAAAAAACCAGTCGGCAGCCGTGCAGTGATGACCGTTAATCAGAAAAAACAGCGTCGAGTCAAGGACGGTCACCATTTCAGCCACCACATGTCCCGTCTGCAGGGATTTCATCAAAGCGGCGGCAGGGCATTACTTCGGTTCCCGCGAAAAAAGCTGATTACCGGATGCCTTTCCCCGGATGAAATCACTCACTCCCCGCACGTACTCGTCATACCCGATCGTTGACGGAATGGTCCGGTGTCCCGCGTCGTCAACGATACAGCAGTATCCGGCCGGACCTCTATAGTTATCGTAAAGTTTTTTTCCGTTGGTTTCATAGGTATTCGTCTCGTCCGAAGTACCGTGGAGCCACAGCAGGGGCACTGAGACACCGGCGATCTTTTCGATATTATTTCCCTCGTAGGTGAGAATGTAGGATGGAGGCAGATCGATATAGGCCGCATCCTGCACCATAGTCGCGATTTTACCGATAGGAGCTTCGAGTATGAGCGATATGACCCTGCCGGCGGTGTCGTGAGACGCCAGTTCACATCCGACAAGAGTACCGAGAGAAAAAGCGTACACCACGATCTTCGGATCACCCATCTCATTTCTTATGTATCGCTGCACGGCATACCCGTCCTCATAAATACCGTTTTCCGTGGGGGTACCGCTGCTCTTTCCGTAGCCGCGGTAATCGACCGTCACTACCGGATATCCGGCGGCGGCGAGCAGCCTGGTCCTAGGCCAGTAGTAATCGATATGCGGACCGGTGCCGTGAAAATACACGATCACGGTATCGGTACTGTCGAACTGCGTCGTGGAAGCGATAAGCACCGCCGCAATCGAATCATTACCGCTTGACAGTAACAACTCGGTAACGGTGGTCATATCGACCGGTCCGAGCGAATCCACCGCATCCGGGCATTCACGATCACCCTGATAAGCATCAAACCGGTATTCCGGCAGTTCCCTGCCTTTGAACAGAAACGGATCGAGTTTCAGACATCCAGCCACCAGTGCACCAATAATTACCATCACTGAAACACCTACAGGGTAACGGACATTCCGGCTCATCGTTCACCTCCCCCGAAGGAGCGGTTGACCCCGAGAAAGATGCCGAAAATACCGTACTCACCGAACCCGAGATTGGTGGTGGGACCGACCTCATTACTCAGATTCGGCATGTAAACCCGTGCCTCCGTCTGAAACTGCCACTTTCCCTTCGAGATTCCGTACCCGATAAAAGGAATGAACAACCAGTGGTGAGGTTGCCTGTTGCCGTCACTTCGTACGGTATGCCGCTCAAACCAGTTTTCAGCACCGGTGTACCACAAATGTTTTCCCCTTTTCCAGTAGAGCGACGGAGTCAGCACGGGATACGCCCGGCTCTCATGCGGCTTGAAATTACTCAGCAGCACCACTTTGGGTGATAGCACCACGCCGGGAATCATTCCTTTCGTTTTGAGCGCCGCCCAGTTCACTCCCGCATCGACATGCGCGACACCGAACAGTGCACTGGTAATATGCAGTCCCGCCTCGATGCTGAGATGGTCGGTGGCGCCGTACCCGTACCCTGCGCTTAAAAGCGGCAGCGGAAGATATTTTCCACCTACCTGTGTGACCGGCCCGCCCAGGCTGACACTCACCACCGATGCGCCTTTTTCGATCGGTCGCACATAACGTACAGTCGAGCAGCCGGACAGCACAACGGCAGCGAAAAAGATTCCGGAAATTCGACCAACTGTTTTCATTGCGGTTCATTCCGAGGTGAGAATACAACAATGATATTTCCGATTCATAATAGAATCAGGCTTTAAAATACAATTGAGGGAGAGGGAATCAAACCGGATTCGGAAGAAGCGGGGAACTGAATTTGCAGCAATCTTTGAAAATATTCATACTTTTTTTGAAACATACGTCGGTAAAATAAAATATTTCTTCCAAACCTTTTCGGTCCGGGCTCGGCATGCCCCCATACCCTGTGTTCATTTCCAGCTTCACCCGATTCCATTATTGAATAGATATGAGACCTGGATTGTCTGCAATCAATGAAATATCCGACAATCCCCTCTTCGGGAGATACTGAAACGGTGCAATGCTGTGTGTGGGGGCGTCCCGGTTACTTACCCCGCTCCTCAGCCGAAGCTCCTGCACCGGGAAGATCAGGGAGAATAATACGCTCGAAAAAGGTATCGAGCGTATGAATAAGAAGACGGACATCAAAGGTTTTCCGGTCCATGAACAGCAGGTTGGTGTCACAGATATTTTCTCGCATCGTCTGGGATTGTTCCATATCGACAAGAAAGATCTTGAGCACCTCACTTCCTTCGGCCTTCTGTTCTTCACCGTAGAACATGATATCCAGAGGTAATCCGCGTTCAGGAATGGAGATAATCACCCGTTTTTTTCCTGACGAGGGAGATGCTATCTTCGTGGTCTGCCGTACTGAAAATCCATTGTTCCTGAGTGCGACAATCATCGGATGGTAGATACTCTGTACATCGTACACGAGAATAATGTCGCAATCCTGAGTGTCGTATGCATCGGAAACGAAATGGCGTTCCTGAAGCTGCAGGTTCAAATAACTGCAGAGTTGCTTGAGTTCATTGAGGATCGAATTGAAGAAGCGTTCACTCGGACCGGCCGAAAGTTTGAGATCCCGCATCATCTCGGCGGGAATTTCCTCAATTATCTCATCGCAGCTATGGCCGAACGCAGCCGCCTTTGCCAGCTGGTTCGCGACGAACACCGCCTCCTGAATGAGTTTGTCGAACGCGGGAGAAGCATGAAGAATGCGTTCCTTTTCATGATGATTGAGAATCGCCATACTGATCACCGACGGAAAATTCCATTGCGTCGTAAGGAAATGGCCCAGTTGAGCGTGTGTAAATCCCATGAGCGTTTCTTCCGACTCGTAAAATGCGGAGAAGGAATCCATCGTATGATCGAGCAGTTTCGGAAACACCGTTTCGAAATTATTGTCGAGAGGAATTTTTCCGAGATCGTGAAGCAGACCTGCCATGAACGCAAGCTCGGGCCGGGGGAATTTGCAACCGGTACAAAGCTTTTCGGCGATGAGTCCGACGGCGAGCGAGTGCAGCCAGAATTCCCGTCTTCCGAAACCCCGGTTACGGTACACTTCCGGAGAAAGGTCAATGAGCGAAAGACAGGCAAGTATGCTGCGCGTTTCCCTGAATCCCATCCGGACTACCGCGTCACGGACATCATTGATCCGCCCGGACCGCCGTGCGAACAACACGGTATTGGAAATCTTGAGTATCGTCGAAGAAACCGCCGGGTCGGTGGAGATGCATTTCGCCAGTTCGGTACAACACCCGCCGTCGGATTCAAGAATATCAAGGGCTTTGATGACGGTGAAGGGAAAGCCCCAGTTTTTATTGAGAACAGATCCGATATCCTGCAGCTTTTTTTCGTTCTTTACCGAAAGATCGAACAGTCGTTCAGCAACCGCACGGTTCACGAACTCTTCCGAATTTGAATTCACGATCTGATGTTCGGTTTCCGAAGCTACCGATTTTATTTTGGCAAGCAGATCGGCAAAGGCAAACGGATAAGGGATTTTCGCGATCGCCCCCTGCCCTTCGCTGTCAACCAGTTCACGAACTTCCGCAAGTACCTTCGTCACGAACGGATCCGGAACCGCCGGTACAATCAGTATTATCGCTATGGATTTCGTCCTGACCGATTTATGAATACGCGCAACCAGTAACACATCCTTCGGATTATCAGCCGACAGATCGGCGATCACCAGAGTGGGCAGCATCTGACTCGCCTTGATTCCGGCAAGATACGATGTCCCCGCCTGCAGTATCTGATAGTTACATTGTACCAGACCTACCGTCAGTATTTCCCGCATCCGCTCCCGGGGAGAAAAAAGAAGCAGCATCGGTCCGGTATTGTCTGCACCGATAAGTCCGGGTATTCGTTTCCGCTTCGCCATATTCCTCCTGGGATCACCTGCATACTACCACACTGCCGTCAGAGGTAGAATAATTCATTATACCCTGAAAGTGTTGTTTTGCCAATAGAGGTGGCAGATTCATCGATCCTGAGTTGATCCTCATCAGAATAGCGGGATCGCGGCATACGGGCTACTTTCAAACCCGCCCCTGACTTCACGATGATATTTTTATATATTATCTGAGACAAGCAATCCAGGAGTTGCATACCATGACCGGAACCTCCACCGACAACACCCCCGCTCCCGTTTCTTTTGAAGCGCTGCAGTGCGATATCACCACACTCGCCGTTGATGCGATAGTCAATGCCGCCAACAGTACGCTTCTGGGTGGCGGCGGTGTCGACGGCGCCATTCACCGGGCGGCAGGTCCCGAATTGCTGGAGGAATGCCGAACCCTTGGAGGGTGCCTCACCGGTAAGGCGAAAATCACCGGAGCGTACAAGCTCAGAACAAATTATATAATCCACACGGTCGGCCCGGTCTGGCACGGGGGAACCCGTAACGAAGGGGCACGGCTTGCCGAGTGCTACAGTAATTCCCTGCTGCTCGCCTGGGAGCATAGCTGCGACTCAATCGCATTTCCTTGTATCAGTACCGGTGTCTACGGGTTTCCTCCGGAACCGGCGGCCCGCATTGCCGTATCGACCTGCAAATCATTTGTTAAAAAACATCAGCATCCCGCCAGGATTGTATTCGCCTGTTTTTCCGCATCCGATCTGGAGCTTTACCGGTCGTTGCTGCAGCTGCAGTAATACAGGTGCGGGTACGGAACGTCCGACGGAGCTTGCCCGCGATCATGACTGCAGTTTATATTGCCCGTAGAACTCCGCCACCATTACCGAACCGATTTACATGATACTTTACTGTGTTGCAACTGTTCCGTCTCCACGGTGTCCCTTCCTCCCCGTACCCCTCCTCCGCTTACGGAGAGGGAAATTGATTTCACGTACCCAGCATCTCATGATAATTGAATCCGGAAAAATAGCCGCGGCATAGATCTCACAACATATTTTCTATGGTTGTCACATCAGCACCATTCTGGAAATCGTACCGGCAGTTATGCGTATAAAAGCTCTTTTTTCAATGCCCTCCACCTGGCCTCCGGAATACGGACGCTACTACAGCGCCATACGGTTCACTATACCCATTACCGTTCTGCTGCATCTTGCACTTATCGGATTCTTTTCGGTCATCAGGCTGAGGGAAATGGTGTTTTACAATATCGCGAGCACCCTGTGGTGGTGCATCTCGCTTTTTCTTGCACGGCACGATATACGGATTGCACTGGTGTCAAACCTCGTAAGTATCGCGGAAATCGTGATCCATTCCACCCTGTGCACGTATTTCATCGGATGGAACTACGGATTCGCCTTTCATCTCTATACCCTCCCGCTCGTGGTTTTCCTGCTCCCGAACCGGCACACCGTACTTAAAGTGACACTGATGGTGATCACCGTGACCGGATTTTTCGTTTGTGCGGCTCTGCTCCGGCAGAAGGAGCCGGTGTATGCCATAGGGCTGCTGGAGCGTCCCCTGTTCCTTGTCAACGTATCGGTTCCGCTGATGTTCATCACGATCATCGCCCGTTATTATGCCCGCTTTGCCGAGCAGTCGGAGAACCGCATCGCGAAGGCGAAAGCGAAATCTGATTTTCTTTTAGGTAATATTCTCCCGCAACCGATCATCCAGAAACTCTATGATGAACCGGGGTACATCGCCGAAGAGTACCGGGAGGTAAGCGTTCTGTTCGCAGATGTCATCGGATTCACTCCGGCAACGGCGCACCGTTCTCCGCGTGAAGTCGTCGAATTCCTCGATGCTCTTTTTTCGAAATTCGATGAAATCGCCGATCGTTATGCACTCGAAAAAATCAAGACGATCGGTGACGCCTATATGATTACCGCCGGATTGCCCGAACCGGTTCCCGATCCGTCATCAACCATTGCCGACTGTGCGCTTGAGATCATGGATCGTGCAAGCAAGGAATCGTTCTTCGGAAAACAACTTGCGATGCGGATCGGTCTGCACACGGGCCCGGTGGTGGCGGGAATTATCGGAAAGAAAAAATTTTCCTACGACCTCTGGGGAGACACCGTCAACACCGCAGCCCGGATGGAATCGCACGGGGAAGCGGGAACCATACACACCACCGGAACGGTCTATGAACAGCTCAAAGAGAACTACCGATTCGAAAGCAGGGGCGAGATTGAAATAAAAGGGAAAGGAATGCTGGAAACGTATTTTCTGATCGGGAAGAAAGAGGCATGAATGCCCGTTCCGGAGAGTGTAGTCATTTTTCTCACGACGGTTGCAGTACCGTTTTTTACCGTTGTTCTTGCCGGGTTTGCAGCGCACCTCTTCATGGATCTCCGAATAGCATATCCTTGACATGCTTTTTCTGAGAGTACCTTTACATTAATGAATCATCCCTGCCATGACCTGCAAAAACAGAATACTGGAAAAAGCGAAAAAACTCAGAGATGAAACAGCTGCGATCGCTCTGGCGGTCAGCGACGGAAGAACTCCATTGATTGCAAAAACATTCATCGGGGTAACCGTAAGTTACGCAGTCAGCCCGATCGATCTCATACCGGATTTCATTCCGGTACTCGGCTACCTGGACGAAAGTATCAGAACCACAGCAGCTGCGATAGTGAATGAACGGTTCGAAATCAAAGCGGAATATGATCTCAGACTTTCCGGATTACTCCACGACAGTGCCACCGCATTCGGGAATTCGCACCTGGGCCTTGTGTATGTCGCCAAACTGCGCCAACCGGGCATTATTGACAAAAGATCAAGCGGGACCGGCATTCGTTTTTCGGGAATTGGTGAAATCCGACAGAACCGGGAAAAATTCGATTCCCGGAACAGAATACTTATCGATCACCTTACTGCTTTTTAACCGATGGATTCCCTGGAAGCGCTTATCCGAACTGTTCCGCAACCACCCTGAATATTTCCTGAACACGGTGATCATACGTGTGAGCGGCGAGCACTTTTTCCCTGCCCTTGCGGGCAATCGCCAGCCGTTCTTCCTCATGACGAAGATAATAGCGGACCTTATCGACCAGCTCCCCGGCATTGATAAATGTGGCGACCTCCTGATCCGCGCCCGTAGTGATAAAAAACTCATCCACTACAGGCTTGGCGCTGGTAATGACAAATGCTCCGGAAGCGAGCGTATCGAATATTCTCTGGGTGAATCCGTTGCGGATAACTACCCGGTTGATGTCAACATTCACCTTTGTTGTGGCATATGCCTCGCAGAGAGCACGATCATACCGGACTTTCCGCAAGCGCTCCGCACCGGCAAGCTCCCGCCACCCGTCATCCCCGTAGACGATAAACCCCGGTATACCGGAGAGCAATTTTCCCACGATATGTTTCCGGAAAAGAAAACCGGCGAAATGTTTGGCGATGAATACGGCCTTTTCGCGTGATATTCCCTGCGGCAGTCCGGCCGTCCCGAGATACCGTTCCACCTCACCCGCTATATCGACCGATGCATCGCGGTAATACCGTTGCATACAATCCGCGAGAAAGGGAACCATCCCTTCCAGAAGCGGTTCGGCTCCCTGAGTGAATTCACTGATCTGTGCGATGTAGGAATTCCCGACAAATGCGCCGTCATTCACGTATCGCGGTTCCGCGGAAGAGGGGCAGAACAGTTGCGGATCCACACCGAGTGGAAGGAAATGAGCGTTATATCCCCGCTTACGCATTGAGGAGAGATAATCACGGTCTGAAACGAAATCGATCCGCCTGCCCGACGGCAGGTATTTTTTTTTCAGCATGATCTCCTCATAAAACGGGTCGTCAACACACCAGTTGATATGGAAAACTCCCGCGGATTCACAATATAAATGGATGATGCCTTCGGTATCGAGCCCCCACTCGTTGACCGTTACAAGCAGCCGGCACGCATGTTCACGGAGGATTTCAACCGCACGGGAAGCCTGTGCGACATCGGGATGGGAGGTTATATCAAATACGATGACGCGAACACCTGCCACTCTGCGCAGGGCAGCGATGATTTCAGGTTGTATCAGATACGACTGGTTCAGGAAAATAAGATTGATGGCCGCCTCCCTTCATTTCTCATTCCACTCCTCCTCGTTCCCTGAGCAGCACCTCGGCAGCCAGCAGTACCGCCAGAACGACCCATGGCAGCAACCACCATACGGTCCGGTTATGCTCCTTCAGATAGGAGAGTAGTTCCTGCGGTGAGACGGTCACCCATTTTCCACATGTCGTGTCTCCACTTTCAGGAATACTGTAGGAACATCTGCTTTCAAGCGTATCGGGAAGTACTGTTTTAAAATAAGGACGGGCACCGGGAGGAACGACTTTGTAAACTCCGGGAACTTCGATGAGAAACTGTTGTTGCTGCTGCAGTCGCATCAGCGGGTTCGCACTTCCAGCCGCGAACAGTTGTACCGGAGAAGAACTTCCGTACCACGGATTCCGTATCTTCCTTCCGGCGAACCACAACTCGTCGCGCCGCGAAAGTCCGGCACATGCATACCGGGCCAGACGGTCAATAAAAGGAACATAAAAACCGGTCTCACAGAGATTGTTTCCTTCGGTGATACCCAGCGGAGTGGCGCATACCACCCATTGTCGTCCGAACGCATCTTCGCCGCCGGTGGCCATCGGAATACCGTTTGATAAATTGAGTACTGGGATTCCCTGCAATCCGGTATGGTAAGTATAGACATTCACCTCCGGACAGAACAATGCCGGAAACCCCTGCCACAGACCGGATACGGTATCCGGCAGTTTCACGGTCAGTGGCACGTCCGAGTGGACCGTTTTTCCTCCTGCAACGGAGGTCGGAACAAACTGTTTCCAGACATGATCAACGAGGGTATCGGTACCAGCCGTTACGATGAATGCCTGCCGTGCGTTACCGCGGGTACTCCGCAGAGCGGAAAGTGCCGGAACCGGTTCACTGCATCCGTTAACAATAATCAGATCCGCCGACACACACTTCTCATAGGTAACTTCCTCCGGCGCCGATCGCGTCACTTCGGACCAGTAAACGCTGTCGGCGGCTTTAAGTGCCGCGGCCACGGGAAAGTTCACCGTCACGTCACCGATGACAAGTACTGAATACCCGCCCCGGTGCTCAACGGAAAAATTGCCGCTGTTATCAAATGACAATGGATCATCCGACTGCAACTCCACCGTACCCCACTCCTGCGAAGGTGCACCGGATAACGGAACTGAAAAGGCGGTATCGTCTCCCGCCGAAAGCGTACACGGCAGAAAGGAGGATCGGATCGTTCCGGCGGCAACCCGCACCCTTGCGGCTCCTCCACGCTCACCGTATGCGGCCACGTTCACCTTCACTCCGGCCGCCGTTCCCGCCGTTGCAGTCGCCCCCTGCAACGCAAGGTTCCATGGCTGTTCGGGAGTAAGGGGCACGGCCACCACCGGTGGCAGTCTCGATCCGGAGAGCACACACAGTGCTTCGGCAGCCGGCTTCTGAAAATCACTCAAGACCATGACGACCGAACGCTCTTCATGTCCGTCCTTCTCAACCGCACGTTCACAGGCATCGGCGAAGGCAGGAAGATCATCGGTATAGCGCAGTCGAAATTCCGATTGTACGAACCGCTCATACGGCAGAAATCCGGCCGCCTCGACGTTGAATACAGAAATTCCGGTACTTCCTCCCCGCAGCGTTACCATTGAGTCGATACACTGTATGGCCCGCCGGTATATCGGCACCCCCTTTTCCACATATCCCATACTCTGCGTCTGATCGATCATAACAAGCAGCTTCATTGACGGATCATTCAACGGGAAAAGCGGATCCTTCCGGTTATAGGGCCGTGCGAATATTAGGACAATGACGATCACGATCAGTAAACGGACCAGCAGAAGCAGTAGCCGTCTGAGCCTGCGCGAGCGGTTCGCGGTTACCGCCGATGCTGAAAAAAAACGGAGTGTGGAAAAATCCAGTTTCACGGTGCGGGGACGTTTGAGCAGATGAATAAGCAGAACCGCTCCCAGAAACAGTAATCCCCAGAGAAACAGCGGTTCAATGAATCCGAATCCGCTCACCGCAACCGCCGCCGTGTCTGCAGAACACGCATCAGTGCATGAACGAACGGTTCATCGGTTTCGATCACCGCAAAATCGACTCCCAGTTCACGACAGGCCCGTTCGATAACCTTGTGATGATTCGCCACACCGTCGCGGAGATACTCCGCCGCGGTCCGGCCATCGAGCAGCAGAGTCTCGCCGGTTTCGAGATCCTGAAGTCGCAGTGTGCTGTCCCCGGTAAAGTTTCGCTCCCGGGGGTCGCGTACCCAGAGCAGAAGAACATCCTGCCGTTTGAATCGCAGGTGGCGCAACCCTTTCACGATTCCTTCCGGGTCGTCATACAGATCCGAGAGCACCACCGTCAGCCCCCGCCGTTTAATTCCGTGTGCCAGCCGGTTGATCGAAGCCCCGCAGCAGGTACGGGCTCCAGGCTCGATACCGTCAAGTGTCGTGAGAATATTCTTGAGTTGCGTATTGGTTGATCGCGGCGGAAGGTACGTATCCACATTTTCGTCGAATACGGCGAGCGCTACGGCATCACGCTGACGTATCAGTATCCATGCAATCGATGCGGCAAGGGTGCGTGCATAATCGAATTTCGTCATTTGTTTTCCGGATGAGAATCCCATCGACGCGCTTTTATCCACCAGCAGGTGCGCAATGAGGTTGGTTTCATCCTCATATAAGCGGACATACGACCGGTCGGTTTTAGCGTACTTTCTCCAGTCAATCATCCGCGTGGATTCACCGGTCTGGTAGGGCCTGTATTCCGAAAATTCGGCACTGAAGCCATGATAGGGACTGCGGTGCAGTCCCGCGATCATTCCCTCAACAATGAGCCGTGCACGCAGTTGAAGCCGGCGTACGGGCGCAAGATGCTCAGGGCTGAGAAAAAATGTTTCATTCACGGCTATGATTCCTCAAATCATGATATCGGAGTCAAACACCAGCAGGCGCGGGTTTCAGACCCGATCCGGTTCAAACCCGCCCGATCCTAACCGTCATCACGCAGATACTGTTTTGTTGTATGCAGTATCAGATCGTCTTTTATTCGCGCATTGGTAAACTCCCGGACTGATTCTGAAATCGCCGTCTTGAGGGCCGCTACGGATTTTTTGTCAAAGGCGCTCACGAAAAGAGCTTCGGGCCACCGCAGTGCCAGCCGCTTACGGACAAACGGATCATCGACCAGATCAATCTTGTTGAAAACGATAAGCCGTGGAACGGTTTCCGCCGAGAGGTCTTCAAGCACCTCCTCGACCGTCGTCATCTGCTGTTCAATCCAGTTGCTCGACGCGTCCATGACCACCAGCAGCAGATGCGCTTCGCTCACCTCGGTAAGCGTACTGCGGAACGAGGCGATAAGATGATGGGGCAGTTTACGCAGAAGTCCGACGGTATCGGAAATAATGATGTTTCCCGCACCCGGAATATAGGAACGGCGTGTCGACGTGTCGAGCGTGGCGAAGAGTTTGTCTTCGACGAGCACCGAACTTCCGCACAGTATATTGAGCAACGACGATTTTCCGACATTGGTATATCCCACCAGTGCCGCCCGGAACAGCGCTCCGCGTCCGCCCCGTTGAATGACCCGTCCCCGCTCGATTTTCAACAGTTTACGTTTAAGATCAGTGATACGTTTCTGTACAAGACGACGGTCTACTTCAAGCTGTTTCTCACCGGGTCCCCGGGTGCCGATTCCCCCCACCTGCTGGGAAAAGTGTGTCCATGCATGGGTCAGCCGGGGATAAAGCATCCGCATCTGCGCCAGTTCAACCTGCAGCCGGGCTTCGGAGGTCCTCGCGTGCATCGCGAATATGTCGAGAATGAGCTGACCGCGGTCAATCACTTTCCCCTGGACTGTCTGCTCAATGGATTTTATCTGTCCCGGTGCGAGATGCGCATCAATCACCAGAGTATCGGCTCCGCAGGTACGCATCGCCGAACGGATCTCACGGATCTTTCCCATACCGATATACGTTCCGGTCGCGATACGCGATCGCTGCTGCCTAAACACCATCGCCACTTCCGCACCCGCGGTCTGACACAACAGCTCCATTTCGTGCATGTCCTCTTCGAACAGCGACCGGTCCATCTCCGGTGTAAGCAGTCCGGCGATAACGACTTTTTCCCGATACGGTATGGTGGAATTCATGAAGGTGCCGGTCAGGTGAAGTTCACGCCGTCAACCGACAGTCTGACGCCTGCGGCTTTCTGCGATGGAGTGAGGGTAAGTACTTTCGCTGGTCCTTCGGTGATCAGAATCGTATGTTCAAACTGCGCGCTGAGCGATCCGTCGGCGGTACGGACGGTCCATCCGTCATCCCGGTCGGTAATCACTTCCCAGCCGCCGGTGTTGATCATCGGTTCAATTGTGAAGGTCATACCGGGCAGAAGTGTGATGCGGTCGGCGTCGCTGTCGTGGTGGTGGTACACCGAAAAATGTTCATGAAACTTCCTGCCGATGCCGTGCCCGGTGTACTGATGCACCACCGAACACCCCTGATTGTTGACAAAGGGTTCAATTGCATCGGCGATCGCCGAGAGCGGTGCTCCGGCACGCGCGGCATCGATACCGCGTATCAGCGCTTCCGCGGTCACCATGACGAGATGCCGCACGTTTTCGGGAACCGTTCCAATGAAAAATGTTTCCGAAGAGTCACCGTAATATCCGTCGACAATGGTCGTGAGATCGACATTGACGATATCCCCCTCCTTGAGCACCACCCCGGACGATGGAATGCCGTGACAGACGATATTGTTCACTGAGGTACAGACGGATTTCGGATAGCCGCGATACCCCAGGCACGCGGGAATATGGCCGTGCTCAACCGTGTAATCGTGAACCAGAGAGTCTATCTCCCCGGTCGAAATTCCGGCTTTGACAAACGGACGTATGTAATCGAGAAGTTCACCGTTGAATGCACCGGCCCGCTCCATCCCGTTGATTTCCCTGGCGGATTTTACATACTTTCTTTCTTTCCGCGACCGACGCAGTACCGGTTGAGCGACCGGCTCCGTCATCGATTGGTGTTTTTCATCCTCGAACAGATGACATTTCTTGTACTTTTTTCCACTCCCGCACCAGCAGGGATCGTTGCGTTGAATCATTCTACTCCATACATCGCTGAAAATTAAACAATCGGTACCATTCACGGGCAGGTTTGAAACCCGCCCTCATGCCCAAAACGCGCGATTCTGAACAGGGTATAAATATACATTAATCTGAATTCCATCCTGAAGATTCAACATGCGCATCCGATCACACTCAAGCTTCCGGGCCGACGGGTGCGGAATCATCATCCGGCCACCCGGCAAACCCGAACATCTCTTCATGAATAAGGCCATTGTTCGAGAAAACTCCCTTCGAATGCAACCCCCGTTCACCACCGTCGGTATCGGTGCAGGTACCACCGGCCTCTCTGACAATCAGTGCTCCGGCTGCGAAATCCCAGACCGAGAGTCGATATTCAAAATAGCCGTCAAATCTGCCGCATGCGACATAACATAAATCAAGGGCCGCACTGCCGGTTCTGCGTATCCCCTGAATATTCGCCGAGAGTAATTTCCTGATGGAATCAAGTGTTCTGAGCATAATAGGACCTCGCTCATAGTAAATTCCTGTGCCGATTACCGATCTCGAACAGGTGCTCACCGTCGAAACACGGATTGGTTCTCCGTTGCACCACGCCCCCCCCCCGGCCACAGCGGTGAAACATTCATCGTACATCGGATTGAATACAACACCGCACCTGACGATACCTTTTTCGGCAAAGGCGATTGAAACCGAAAAATGAGGAATATTGTGGGCGAAATTGGTGGTACCGTCGAGAGGATCAATAATCCATACCCGGTTATCTTCGACTTTGGTATTCGAAGCGGTCTCCTCCCCAAGGATACCGTCTTCCGGATAAACCGTCCGGATGTAATCGATAATGCATTTTTCAGCGGCGGTATCAGCCTCGGTAACCAGATTGTAATTGAGTCCCTTTTCTGAAATCCGTACCTTTCCAAGGAGCATTTTGATAATCTGTCCGGCCTTTTTTGCACCGTTTTCAGCAATTTCAAGTTCCCGAATCATTCTCCCTCCTGTTGGTTTGAAGAATTCGTCTGAACATCATTCAGTGGAAATCAATCAAAGATACCTTCATGTACCATTGCCATGTTTCATTTCCCGTCTTCCGTGGGTTATATTTTGTATTATTCTTCCCGACAGAGGTTTAGCTGAATTTTCCTTCCGGAACTACCGGTTGCCGGACGAATGAGGGCGAACTATTTTATATGATTACGTGGCAACAGCCTGACCGACGGATTATTCTCGCTTCGGGATCACCACGTCGGAAAGAGTTGCTGGAAAGAATGGGCTTCTCCTTTGAAATCGGGAGTAGCGCGGCTATCGACGAGAGCGCATTCATTGCTGTGGCCGATCTTGAAAGCTCTCTCTGTCGGCTGGCACTGGCTAAAGGAGCGACAGCCGCACACGACAATCCGGACGCCTTGGTTCTCTCGGCGGATACTATCGTTGAATGTGAAGGACGGGTTCTGGGAAAACCCGTCGACCGGAACGATGCGGAGAATATGTTGCGTCTGCTGTCCGGTAAGTGCCATCGGGTGATAACCGCGGTTGCGCTGGTCTGCCGCAACGCGGCATTCAGCAGTTCGTCAAGTAGTACCACGTCCGTTTATTTCAGAGAGCTGTCGGATGCTGAAATCAACTGGTACCTGGCTACGGATGAACCGTTTGACAAGGCAGGCGCCTACGGAATTCAGGGATATGCCATGCTGTTGGTGGAGAAGATAGAGGGATGTTTTTATAATGTTGTCGGCCTGCCGGTGAGCGGTACGGTCGACCTGTTTAAAGCGTTTGATGCTCGAAAGGACCTCCATAATGTCGCAAGAAATTGAAAACGATCAGAACGGTATCTCTGGAGAAAATACCAGAGACCTGGTCGGTGATACGCTTCGTAAAGAACGCATCACCCGTCGCATCACCGTCGAAACGATTGCCAAAGATCTCAAACTCAATGTGAAATACATCAAGGCACTCGAGTCAAACGACTATAACGCACTCCCCGCCGACCCCTACGTCCGGGTGTATCTCAAATCACTGGCAAAATACCTTTCTCTGGACTCGGAAGAAGTCCTTCGGCAGTTTTACAAGGAACGGGGTCTGACCATCGAACCTTCGCCAAAAGAAAGCGGTTCGCGTATTCATATCAGTATGAAACAGAAAGAGGAGTCGAAAAATCCCCTGCTGATCATCGCACTGATACTTATACTACTGCTGGCACTTTTCAGTTTTCTGGCGAAAAAACAGGGATGGCTCAATGCACCTCCTCTGCAGACCTCCATTATTTCCGCGTCTGATCCCGAGTTCGAATCCACCAGTGATAACGATTCCCTCCTTGCAGACAGTCTCATTCCGGTAACTCCGCCACTCGCGTCCGACACCATGAAACCCGAGACTGAAAAATCAGCCGCCATTGCAGTCGATACCACCAACATGATGCACTTCCGACTTTCCGTGGTGAAAGATTCCGTCTGGATACAGGTTTTCAGTGACGGTGAATCATGGAAAAACGTGGTCTTTAAAAATCAGAGCAGAGAATTCGCAGCCCGTGACAGTTTCAATGTTCATGTCGGCAATGCCTCATTAGTCAAATTTTCCCTCAATGGAAATGACATTCAGCTGGGCGGAAAAGGTGTTCTCGCCTTTAAACTCGACCGTAACGGTCTGCCGTTGAAGTGGACACTGAATAAATGGAACAGAGTTTTCAAGAATCGTATATAACGGCACCGCCGCTCCATGTGGATCGACAGTCACGCGCATCTTTTTGATTCTTCTGACAACGAGCTTTCACTTATTGTTGATGAGGCGACCGGCACAGGCGTCGATGCAATCGTCTCGACCGCTACGGATATCATCAACGCCCGCCAGGTAATTCATCATTGTGAAAATTATTCTCAACTGTGGGGAGCGGTCGGCATTTCCCCATTCGATGTCACCGATCTGCCGGCCACCTGGTTTGATGATCTTTGTTCACTGCTCGATCATCCGAAAATTATAGCTGTGGGTGAAACGGGTATCGATGCGACCAACCCCCGGTATCCGCCGCTTTCTCTCCAGCGGCCGGTTTTTGAACAGCAACTCATAGCCGCGCGAGACCGCCAGCTGCCGATCATCATTCATTCCCGTGGTGCGGAAAAAGAAACTGCCGGGTTGTGCAGAGCAAACGGTATTGTCTTCGCGATGTTTCACTGCTTCACCGGAGATCACCGTTCTCTCAGAGCAATTCTTGACAACGGTTACTATGTCTCTCTTTCCGGGATCGTCACTTTTCCGCGCAGTGAACTTCGCGATCTCATCAGGAACATCCCGATCGAACGTCTTCTCATCGAAACCGACTCTCCTTATCTTGCCCCCGTTCCACATCGGGGCAAAAAAAACCGGCCCGCACTGGTCCGGTTTGTCGGAGAAGAGATCGCCCGCCTGCTTGGAAAACCATCCGGGCAGATCGGGCGACAGATTCAGGAGAACTTCGCCCGTCTTTTTCAGAAATACCGTCCGGCCGCAGAACCCTCCCCCCACTAACGGTTACTTAACGAAGCACCACCCGTGTTCGAGCCCGAAGGGTTCCGACCGGACCGGTAATCAGAATATTTCCCGCTCTATTGACAGTTGAACCGGCTGCCGTTCTGCCGAGTATATCGACCATTGTTCCTGTTTGCAGAGTACGTCGTAGTACCGGAAGCGGCGCCACATCGCGATGGCTAGTAATTGACACTTCGGATTCCGGCAGGATGATTTCCTCGATGATCGCCACATACATTCCGACATTTACGAGCATATCTTCCGCAGGCCCTATCGCATAGATCTCATAGCCGAACGTGCCGGTAGCGGTAAAACGGATATATTCAGCCCAGTCTCCCAGAATCGTATCGGTCGAGAAAAACCGGGAAAATGCATCCGCCGCCCAGAGCGTTTCGTTCTGGATTGCGGTAACGGAATCATAATAAGCAATAGTACTGAACGGATCGGCTTCAATCGAAAAAACATACGCGATAAAATTCGCCCGCGTCCAGTCATCGGGAACTTCATACACTGTCTCACTGCTGAAATCATACCGGTTGATAACCACCATCGACTGATACACCCCCGATGTATCTTCGAAACGGTGTTGAGATGTGCTGACGGCGGTTTTCTCCCAGCCATCAGGAAGAAAGATGGAATATCCCATCTGTTCATCGTTGATCTCCCCGGCAAAAAGGGTGCCGACAAAAACAGCAATGGTCACTGGCAGAGTATATGATTTAAGCATTTTCCAGTCCTTTCACCTGCTACCTGTTACAACCTGTGGTCATTAAACTTTTCTGAAGACTATTAATTGGAATACATGGATTTAAAAAATAACGGAGCCCTTGGTCAGGGCTCCGTGCACCGCGGTATTACTTATTACCGCTCGTTCCCCCTGCAGTACCAGCCTCTTCTTTCGCCTGAATGCGATCCTGAAGTTGTTTGAGTTCTTCCTTTTTTGCTTCAAGCCGCTTTTGAATCTGTTCCTTGGCCTGATCCACCTGTGCCGCCACCTGTTTTGATGCCTGTTCGAGATTTTTGATCGCAGCCTGGAGCTGTTCCTGAGTTGCCGCTTTTTTCTCTTCCATCAACTTGGCCGCATCCGCGCTTGATTTCCCTTTCATCTGCTTCTGGAAATCCTCAGCAGCTTTCTGCGCACGTTCGGCATCCGCGCCGGCTTGATTGATCGCCACTGCGAGCTTTTCCTGCAGTTGCGCCGCCACTTTCTCCATCTCCTGTGTCTGCGTCGACGTTGACGTTTGCGCTGCAACGATGGTTGCCCCTGCCAGTAAGAGTGCTGCTAACCGTTTCATACCTGACCCCCTCCGATGAGTGATTTGTTTTTCCCAGTCCTGTTGTCTGAGTAGTAGATCAAATCACGTGCCAAACATGCAATCGGCGGATAACGGCTGAAAAAGCGGAATATCAGCAGCGAAAAACATGAAAAATTGGAGCTGTTTGACCCCACTTAAGCGGATAAATAAACATAACCTGTTTTACTTCAAACGGTTAGATGATTGTGGTGAAATGACTACAGGTGAATTCAAGAAGTTGGTGCAGATACAAAAACCCTCCAGTGTCGTCAAAATGGTGACCCTGGAGGGTTAGTATGAACAATTGGAGGTGAGGGGAGTTGAACCCCTGTCCGAAAAGCCCTTACCATGAACCACTACATGCTTAGTTCTTTATTTGATCTTATTCCGCCATACGCGAAAGAACACGCTTACAGTAGAACCAGCGGCGAATATCTCATCTGAAGATCGTCGCCCCTCTTCAGACCAGCACCTTAGCAGACTGTTCAGAAAAAAGTGCGTTCCCTGAACAGTTCGGCCGCTTTAGGCAGCCATTGCGAAAGAATAATCTTCGGCAATTATAATTGTATCGGATGATTAACGAGGCCAACCGATATCCTCGACATGC
>JAFGHA010000305.1 GCA_016930275.1 Chitinispirillaceae bacterium | reverse complement strand
GGGCATAGGGGCGGAAGTGGTACTGTAGGAATGCGTTCATGAAAACGTAAATTGTTCCTAACCACATTTTTTACCGCGGGGTTCGGTACCGACGATGCCTTCACCGCGCTGGTAACGAATGGAATCGTCAATTGAGCGACGTTCATTGCGGGTCGCCTGAACGACCAGTTCCGTATTGTCCGGCAGCAGGAGCAGGATGGTGCCGAGTTCCATCTTGAGGTGTGTTTCGAGTATATCGAGTACGTTCGCCAGCAATTCCCGTTGACCGGTATCGGTGGTGAGAGCTGCCGCGATTTCGTAGAGAGCCTGAAATTCAATCCTGGTACAATCACCACAGATACGTGGCAGGGTGTCTCCGGATGAATTTGTACAATTTGGTACTGTTTGATTCATTTTTGGAGCGATATGCAAGACGGTCTGCAGCTTCCTGTTTTCATGGTGTAATGTCATCGTTCAAACCCGCATAAAAATTCCGTTGGTCCGACAACGGTACTATGTTGTCTAAATCCATTGCAATACAATGAAAAAAGCTCAATACGATCCGGTGACCGATACTTTCAAACCGGTTTCAGAAAGATCTGTTCTTTTCTTCATGTGAATCACAGGCTATCGTTACCTTCCATCTGAAACCATTGAATGGATGTAATATGCAATTGTTGTGCCTGAAAACAGGAATCGGTAGTTACCTGTGTCGGGAGGCACCCTCAGCAGGCGTCTTCATCGGCCGTGAGTTTTGATCGAACGAAGGCAGATTTACGATGGCAGAGCGTTATCCTGAAGAGATTCTATCTTCAATGGGAGCGGGTGATGTCGAAAAGGAGAATTGGAGAGAGGGCGTCCCGGGTCAGGATCATTCTTTTTTCTTCCGCAGGAATGCCGCAACCAGAGCAGCAGCAATTCCCGCAAGGGTGAGGAGGGAAATCAGGAGTCCTTTATTGAATGCCGAATCACTGTAGCGGCATATCACCCGGTGTTTTCCTGCAGGCACCGGAATTGCCCGAAGTGCGTAATCGGCACGAAGTACTTTTGCGGATCTGCCGTCAACGGTAGCTTTCCATGCCGGATAAAATACTTCGCTCAATACCAGAAGAGCAGGGCGGTCGGAGGAAACCTCAGTGACAATTTTATTATACCCGTACGAGGTGATGGTTGCCGAAGCATTGATCGGACCATGATTTCCCGAGGGTATCCCCTCCGGTGTTTCTTCAAGGATAACGGTAGTTGCATAATCGAAATCCGGATTCTGCAGGAGCGGTAGAATCCTGGATTCGTCGGTCTCTACGGTAAAAGAGGATACCATTCGTACCCGTGGAAAACCGGTCGGGTGGGGAACGATGCCGATTCTTCCCGATGCCTCATCCACGCTGATTTTATAGCCGATATTGAGTACGTCAAAAGTCCGTTGTTTACGGTCCATCAGTTCCCTTTTCAGCCGGAGAGGATTGTATCCTTCCATCAGGAACAACTCATGCACGGTTCCCTCGTTACGGCGGAAGAGCAGATGCGGTCCCCCGATATTATCGGTACCGGGAAGTGAGCCGCGCGAGTTGATCCGGAAAAGCCTTTTATGATATTCATCCCGGATTGAACGGATGAGCGGGTTGGATTCGTAGATTTTTGTCGGATCGGTTTTCATGATCGCGAAACCGTAACCGAAAAAAAGTACATCGATCAGCAGTACTGCCGGCACCAGCAGCGAAAAAGTCCGTACCGGAAGTTTTCCGTACATTCTGCCGAGCAGTATTCCGAGGGTACCCAGAGCCAGGACGGCAAACAGCCATAGCTGCTTTGCCGCGTAGGGATAGGCCGCTTGTGAAACAAATGCGTCGAGCTGTCGGGAATTGTTTCCGAACATATTGCCGGTGGCAATGAAATCCAGCACCGCCGATTGAAACACGCCTGAGGAGAAGGCGATGGAGAAGATCAGGATGATTGCACCGATACCGGCCGAGATCAGGGCGATTTTTTTCTTCTTCACCGAAGGCAGTCCTGCGGAATTACCGATCAACCAGTCGGTACTGAACGCGCTGAGCAGTGCCGTCATCAGTGTGAAGATGATGCCGATGCGCGCGGGATTACGGAACAGTTTCATTCCGGGAACAAGCATATAGGCGAGCCGGTACACCGGAGTGGCATCGCCCATAGCTATCAGAAAAGAACCTGCCGCAAACGTTCCCAGAAAGAATACCGGAGGTGATCGCAACATCAGCAGTGCCAGCAGCGTGAAAAAAAGCGGCAGCACGCCCAGATACAGTGATGTTTCCCAGAAGTAATGCGCCCCGGGATCGATATCCTTCGGGGTGGTCCCCCAGTAATACGGGACGTGTTCCCGGCAGTTGTTGGGGGTGCTGAAAAAATTCGGAGCGACAAGGGTGATGAACCGGTAGGGACGGAACGACCCCTGTGCCGAAAGCCGGTATTCCATTTTGGGCCGCTGCGATTCTTCGCCCAGTTTTGACGCGGGCAGCAGCTGTACAGCTGAGAGTCCCGCTCCGGAACCGATCGCGAGCAGGAAAATCGCCACGGGTATCCATACTTTTTTCGTCGGTTGTTTCGTCCTGAAATGTTCGATCAGATGCCAGACAAAACAGGCGCCTAGCAGATAATGAAGATACACAAACATCTGCGGATGTCCTGCGAATGCCACGCAGCAGAGTGCTGCACCGGTGAGGATCGCGTATTTTACGCTTGAACGCTGCAGTGCACGGCGGAGCGTGAGCAGCGAGCAGGCGAACCAGGGCAGCGCGTGAATCATGGTGATATGAAAGATATGGGTCGTGGTGAATCCGCCGAGCATGTAAATAAGAGCAGCGAGCAGCGAGGCGGTTCTGCTGCGGTTGAAATCCCCGGCGAGTACATAGGTGAATATTCCCGCCAGAAGAATGTGACCGATTATCTGATACTCGTATACGACCGGACTGATGCCGTTCCTGCCGGAAAAAAGTACCAACAGAAGATTGAACGGATACAGAACTGCTGATTGAATATCGGCGAAAAACGGCATGCCGGAAAAGCTGTACGGATTCCAGAACGGGAACGTGAGGTGTCGCAGCGCCCGGCTGGCGAACACCCGGTAGGGAAAATACTGTTCGATGAAATCGTTCCAGATCGGCCCCTGCAGACTGAGTACGGGAAAATAGAAAATCACGGTCGCGGCGGTGAGTGCCAGCAGAGCGGTGCCGTCGGTCTTCCAGAATCCCGGTTTCGATTCGATGGGGATGATTCGTGGTGCGGTTACGGATTCCGTCTGTTTCCGTTTTTTAGCCATGGGTCAGTGCTGTTCCGTGGAACCGTCAGGAGCGAAAGGGGGAGCCGGTTGTTTCGCCTGACCGGTAAGGTAACTCTGGATAATGAGTATTCCCATTCCGAAAACCACATACGCGTCGGCGAGATTGAATAGGAACGGCCAGTCGAGCAGTTTCCCGAGATGCAGATGAATGAAATCGATCACATGGCCGTAGCGCAGTGAATCGATGACATTGCCGATCGCCCCCGAAAGAATCAGCAGAAACGGGAGATGGAAAAAGACCGGTTTTGAAATATTCATTCCGATATAGATCGTCAATCCGATGCCGAGCAGAATGCGAATGATCAGAAGCGCGTTTTTCTGCACGGTATTGTCCGACCGGTTGTTGATACCGAATACCATACCATGATTTTCCGTATAGCCGAGATCGATCAGGTTTTTCACGAAAACGTTCGTCGGTTGATTTTTCAGATTGGTTGCTGCCCATCGTTTGCTGAGTTGATCGGTAGCGATCCCCGCAAAGAGAACCAGTATAATAAGAAGATATTTGACGACTTTCTGCGGCATAGTGCTCCCGGTGGCAGTTCATTGGTGGTTGGAACAGTTACCAAAAATAGTACCACTCCGGTTAAATCACCAAAGATTATTCCGGCAGAAAAACGTCGGGTGAATATATTTTCAGAAAATCAGACACATGCCGGAGTGTCCGGTTCATTTCAGAAGGGTTCCGAATGATCTCAGGTTGTCGGATTCTGCCGATTTTTCTGCTGTTCTGTCTCGTCTCACTCCCGGCTGCTGATGGTATACCGGTTTCCTTGCTCACCTTTAGAAACAGTGATTCCACTTCGAATGACCGGTATCTCGATAAATCCATCACCGAGATGGTCACGGTTGACCTGGTAGGCGTTCAGGGAATTACCATCATTGAACGTGCCGATATGGAACAGATCCTCAGGGAGCAGGCTCTCGCCCTGAGCGGTGCGATTGACGAGACGGAGGTGCCGGAAATCGGGAAACTGATCGGTGCGAAATATCTGGTTTTCGGGACCTATACCAAAGATCGCCGACGTATCACCATAAACTATAAAATCACCGAGGTTGAGACCGGCGTCATCCGCGAAGCAGGTACGATAACCGGGAAAATTCGCCGCTTCATGGAACTTAAAAACAAGCTTGCCGGTTCAATCTACCGGTCGCTCCGATCGGTAATGGCCGGTCTTGGACCGTTCATGTATCCGCCGGATGATAGGCGGATCACGGTTGATGATGTGGTCTCCTACGGAAAAGCGCTGGATCTGTCGGACCGGGAGGATTACGAAGGGGCTCGATCGATTCTGAAAAATTACATCTCCGGCGATGTGCGCCTCAGCTACGCGCAGCGATCGCTGCAGCAGCTGGAGAAACGGCTCGAAAAATACCAGGATGAGCATACGAAATCACTTGATCGTAAAGCTGAGGGAAAGCTCACCTACATGAAGTTTATGGGTGTCGCAATGGGGTATTTCGGTGCCGGGAATTATTCAAAATGTATCGAATTCTGTCGGCAGACAAAGATTAATCCGCCGCCTGGAATAGAGGATGCCGGTTTTTCCATTCCGGAGGTGTGTGATTATTACATTGTGGCTTCATACGGTAGGCTCTCGGCATGGGACAGTACACTTGCTTGCGGGGAACGTTTTCTTGAAACCCATAAAGGATCGATGTATTTCCAGGGAGTCAAGTCACTCGTGTACGATGCGATCGCCGCGAAAGAGAAAAGCGGGGGTGGATTACAGCAGGTGATGGCTGAAGTCGATGCAATGATTAAAAAAAGTTTTCTGCTCACCGGCACCGAAGCACAGTTCGAATATTTCAAGATCGCAGGCAGACTGTTTAACGCGAAACAGTGGAGTAGGGCACTGGACTGGTACAAAAAAATCGTACCTTCGCTGCTGCTGCCTGCTGTAGAATCCGATTTTATCGCTTATCAGATTTTTTTGTGCTATTACTACCTCGGCAACCGGCAAGAGGCCCGCGGGGTGATAGATTTTACGCGGAACAATTACCCCGGCTCGCAGTTTCTTGACCCGATGCGACGATTGGCGGACATGATTCCGGAGTGAGGGGCTAATGCATTCCCTCCTTTATGTTGTTTTCGTTCTGCAGGAGTATTGTCATGAAGATGAATATCTTTCCTGTTGTCGCGGGAATACCGGTTTCTTTATTGGGTTGTGATGCCGTAACCGATTCGAATAAAACCGGCATACCGGACGGCTAATGAATCAGTGAATC
>JAFGHA010000304.1 GCA_016930275.1 Chitinispirillaceae bacterium | reverse complement strand
TTTAATAGGATGGGTGTCATTCCCGCGAAAGCGGGAATCCAGTCTGTTCACTTGTTTTCAAAGATGGATACCCGATACAACAACTCGGGTATGACGAAAAGTACCCTATTCTGAACAGGAACTACATAGTATATGTTCAGGATACTTGGAAACCGCTCACTGATCCCGCTCAGCGGGATCAGTGAGCGAGATTGGCCAATTCTGAACAGCAACTACGTAACGAAAGTGCAGGGTAGCTGATGAGGTCGTGTTGTTTGAAATTCCATACTAACATGCCACCGGCAGGAAACATGCATCAATGGAGCTGAAAACATTCCGTAAGCGCCTCAACGATCTTTTCAGGTTTTCACCCCTTAGTCCCGTATTCATTGAACTTCAGGCGCTCCGGCGAACCCTCGTGAAGGCACGACCGTATTTCAAGGGAACCCTTGTCGATGTCGGCTGTGGTGAAAAACCGTACTACAATCTCATCGGCCCATTCGTCGATCACTATTTCGGCGTGGAAGTGCCGACCACCTACGCCGAGGTGAATCGCAAGGTGCAGGTGCTTACGCAAAATTTCATTCTTCCGTTCAAACCCGGTTCCGTCGATACCGTTCTTCTCACCCAGGTTCTGGAACATACCTATGAACCGGTGCGTCTGCTTGCATCCATACGGCCAATCCTCAAGGATGATGCCTATTTAATTGTAACGGTTCCCAAGTCAAACCCGGTCCACGAAGAACCGTACGATTTTTTCAGGTATACCCCGTTCAGCATGCGGCGGATGATGGATGACGCGGGGCTTGAAACCGTGAAATGTGAACCTACCTCCACCTTCGGACATATGCTGTTCCAGACTTTTCTCGGATGGCTGGGACGAAAATTGCAATACAGTAAGTCACTGCGCAGTTATCTGCTCAAAGCCTCGGTAATCATTCCGGTGGTGTTTATTGTAAACTGTATCGGGTGGCTGCTTGGACTTATTATGAAAGATGAACGCGAAACGCTCGATTATATCGTGATCGCCCGGAAAAAATTACCGGACGCTTCGGAAGGGAACGCCTGATGTGCGGTATTGCGGGATTCGTACAACAGGGTTCCGGCGACGAAAACCGTGCGCGGGTTCTTCGGATGATGGTGCCGATACAGCACCGGGGACCGGACGACAGCGATTGTTTCGTCGAGGAACGGGCTGCTCTCGGTCATACACGACTCTCCATCATTGATATCGCGAGCGGTCATCAGCCGATGGTCAATGAGGACGGAACGATTCAGCTGGTTTTCAACGGAGAAATATTCAATTTTCAGGAGCTCCGGGAGCAACTCCGCACTACCGGTCACGTTTTCAAAACGCAATCGGATACCGAGGTGATCGTTCACGGGTACGAGGAGTGGGGAAGCTCATGCGTCGATCATTTCAACGGTCAATACGCCTTCGCGGTGTGGGACCGCAGGTCGGGATCACTGTTTCTGGCCCGCGACCGCATCGGTATCATTCCGCTGTATTTCAAGATGGAAAAGGGCGGAATACTGTTCGCTTCGGAGATAAAAAGCATCCTGGCGGTAACGGAGTCTGCACCGTCAATCGGCGTCGAAGCGCTCAACCGGTATCTCGGCTTCGGGTATACATGGGATGATCAGACGCTCTTCGAAGGGATCTGCAAGCTTCGGCCCGGACACACCGCCCTGTTTCGCGACGGTCGTTTCACCAAAACATGCTACTGGGATCTTTATTCAAAAGTCGGTACGTCGACGGTCGCAGGATTCAGGCAGGCTTCGGAAACGTTTCACGGACTATTGACCGATGCAATCCGTCTCCGTCTCATCAGCGATGTCCCGCTGGGGCTGTTTCTCTCCGGGGGGCTCGATTCCTCCATTCTGGTGGCACTGTCGAGCACCCTCGCCGATGATACGGTCAATACGTTTTCGGTCGCCTTCAACGATGCTTCATTTGATGAATCGGGATATGCGGCAAAAGTGGCGCAGCGGTATCATACCCGTCATCGAGTTCTTACCGGAGAGGAAAACGCGGCGGATATACTCGAAAATGTCGTCTGGCATCTTGACGAGCCGATATCCGACCAGGCGACGATACCCACCTATCTGCTGACCCATCTGACGAAACAGCATGTGACGGTGGCGCTCTCGGGAGACGGAAGTGATGAACTCTTCGGCGGGTATAACAAATATATCGCCTTGCTGCTCGAAGACCGGTTGATGCGGCATTTGCCGCGTGCGATCCAGAAACCGGGGATGGCCTGGATTCGCAACCGCATGCCGTTCCGGGAGGATTTTTACCTGAAGTCCACTTCGATGCCGCAGCGCTATTTTTCACTGCTCTGTGCATTCCTGCCGCAGGAACGGCAGCGGCTGCTCGTGCGGTCATCGCAGGTCTATGAGTGTGAAAACGAAATTCTCAGGGAACTGCCCTCAGGGATTACCCCGCTGCAGCAGGCGCAGCTCATCGATCTGCGGTACTGGCTGGTGAATGATATCCTCATCAAGACGGATAAAATGTCCATGGCCGCGAGTCTCGAGACGCGGGTGCCGTATCTTGACCACCGCATCATCGAATTCGCGCTCAACTGTCCGGATACCCTGAAAATAAAAGGGATCATCGGAAAATACCTGCTCAAAAGAACCTATCATTCGCGTCTTCCTTTTTCGGTCGTGTGGCGAAAAAAACAGGGATTCAATTATCCTCTGGAAGAGGTGTTCTCCGGAGAGGGGATTGACCGGTATTTCAGGGAATCCTCCCTGTATACGCTGCTGGACCGGGAACAGGTCCAACGGATCGTTGCGAAACGTGGTGCAAACGCTTACTTCAGACGTCAGTTCCGTAACCTCTTTTTCTTGTTTGTCTGGAACAGTATCTACATCGACAAAACCTCCGGGAATTCGGTGAACCGGATATGAAAATAGCGTTTCTCTGCACGTTCGAGCCACATACCGCCGGCGGTATTCTTACCCTGGGTCGGGCACGCGGTGCAAAGGCGAACGGCCATACGGTCAAGGTAGTATTTCATCCGTTCAAAACGGATCGGTATGCCGGAAAGGGTAACGGATCAGACGCCGGGGTGAAAAGCCGACCGGGTGATATTCCCGTCATCATTGTACGCTCCGGTTTTTTTTCCGGTGGCATTCTCCGCAAGTTACTGTGTCTGCCGAAATTCATCATGATTGATGTTCCGCGCGTGTTTCTGACATTGTACCGATCGGAATTCACGGTTATTCACAAGCCGCTTCCGCTCTCCTTCTTTTACCTGGTCTGTCTGCGGCTCCTGCGGTACCGGGGAAAACTCTGCTGCGTGCATTCCGACTGGGAAGGGGTCGGTGGCTATGCCGATATGATTAATCCCGGTCATGTCCTGCGTAAACTGTTTATTACATTTTGTGAAGAGATGGCACCGCGTCTGGAGAGCGTCGTCTGGTGTGCCTCGAAGGCACTTTACACACGGTTCGGACTTTCAGGTGTCGTCGCGGCGAAGCGGATCTATCTTTCATGCGGCGGTGAACCGTTCGACACCGTCCCGAAAAATTTTGAAAGCCTGTCCCGTACCGTTATCTATTCAGGAAGTTACAAGAGTCATCATACCGTGGATTTCCTTACGTCCACCGCACTGCTTGCCTGCAGGGAGTCTGCGGATATCCGGTTCGTATTTCTCGGTACCGGGCCGTATCTCACTGATCTGCAGGAGAGAATTTCGGGTGATGTCGGGACCGATCGAATCGAGTGTCCGGGACAGGTCGACCATTCACGGGTGGTTGAGTATCTGGGAAGTGCTCATTTCGCACTGCTTTATCTCAACGATGAGTATCCCGAGACCTATGCCGAAATGAGCCGGTCGAGCACGAAACTCTTTGAATACCTGTGTGCTGGTACCATTATCGTGGCATCGGATTTCGGAGAGGCGAGGGAATTGCTCGGCAGTCGCGACGCGGCGTTTCTCGAGGCGAACGATCCGGAAAAATTCGCGCATCGGCTTGCTGAACTGCACAAAAAATCTGCGACGGAATTGGGTAGGGTTTCCCGCAATGCGCAGGAACTTTTCCGGAAGCGTTTTTCCCATGAAGTGCAGATGAAGGAACTGGTTGATTTTGCACGGAAGGTAACGTAGGCTCCGTACGCCCGGCTACTTGAGAATAAGGAGACATACATTGGATAAGGAATTCATTCAGGCAAGGTATGCCGATACGGTCGAGGAGGAGCTTACCAGTAATCTGAACGATCGTTGCAGGGTGATTGCTTCGATGATCGGTGCTTCCGGAGAGCTTCTGGATATCGGCTGCTGGGATGGATCGGTTGCACGTAAATACACGGAACAGTTCCTCAAAAACGGTACCTCCTCGATTGACGGTGTCGATCTCGTGCGCCATCCCCGTGCGCTTGATTTTTACCGGAGTGTTTTCGAAGCGGATATCTCCCGTACAGCGCTCCCGATTCCGGCGGATCAATATGATTATGTGGTGCTGTCGGAGGTCATCGAACATGTCTTCGATACGGATTTCGTTCTTTCCGAAATTCATCGGGTACTCAAACCGTCCGGCATTCTGATTATCACGACACCGAATCTCGCATCGATTATCAACCGGCTGTTTCTGCTGTTCGGATTGCAGCCGCTCTATACCGAAGTCTCCTCAAAAAAGAGCACCTACGGCAATCCATTCCGGCGCGACGGCAAACCGGCCGGACATATAAGAGATATCACTTTTCGTGCACTCGTTGATCTGGTCGGTGCGAATGGTTTTTCCGTTGAGCGGAAGGTAAGTGTACCGGGTGTTGCAAAGCAGCCTTTCGCACTCATTGAGCGGGTTGCCGGGATGCTGCTGCCGGGGCTCGGTGGAAACAGTATTCTGCAGTGCAGAAAAAAGTAAGCGATGCAGCTGTCCGGATTATACGGAGCGTCAGAATAAATTGTAGATACTCGCTCATACTGAGCCCGTCGAAGGATGAATTATCATGGTTCGTCCCGCCAGGCGGGACAGGATCACCATGAGCGGCAGTTGAAAGTTATTCGAAACCATTTATGTCGTCGTGTACAGTATCATGATGCGGGATGAAAAGTAAACGAAAACCGTTCCATGCCGATAACTCCCAAAATGAAATCACCCGGAATGAAGTATTTACTGACTGTCGGGAAACTGCTGCTCGCCGCACTGCCGATCATATGGATTTTTCATTATATCAATATTGAAAAACTCGGACATTCACTGCAGACTACGGCCTGGTGGACGCTTCCCGTAATGATGCTGTGCATTCTGTCGCTGATGTTTCTTCAGGGGATCAAGTGGTGGATGCTTCTCCATGCTTTTCTCCCGGATCTGTCGATCGCCGAAGTTCTCTCCTGTCATTTCAAAGGAATCTATTACAGCATTTTTCTGCCGACCTCTGCAGCACAGGACGTGGTGAGAACCGTTCTGCTCGCCAGAAACAGTGATTACGGGATAGTATGGGGGGCTACCTGGCTTGCACGGATTTCCGGTCTGGTGGTGCTGCTGGGACTTTCACTGTACGGTATAATCACTGTTCAACCTGCAATGCGACCACCGGGAACGACGTTGCTTTTCATCGTTTCGGGGGGAGGAATTCTCCTGTTGAGTGCAGTCACTTTTTCGAAGCTTCTGACCAGGCGCATCAGGATTATCGTGTCTAAAATACTGCCCCGGAAAGTGGTCGCAACGGTTGAACATATCCGTGAAGGGGTCTATCACTACCGCAACCGGCGGGGGTGTCTGCTGCAGGTTCTGCTGGTGACGATCGTTTCACAGGGAATCGTGGTGATGAATGCCGTTTTTCTGATGAAAGGTATCACGGGAAAGTGGTATATCGCCGAGTGTTTTGCCTATATACCGCTGATAGAAATAATCTGTCTTTCCGTACCCCTTACCCCCAATGGTATCGGTGTGCGGGATGCCCTTACCGCACTGATGTTTCATGCAATCGGATTGCCCGCAGAACAACTGGGTACCTATATTCTGCTTGGTTTCGCTTCGATCGTGATGAAGGTGGTCGGCGGGGTACCGGTACTTTTCTACTGGATTACTTCACTGACCGGACGGAACCGCAATGACGACCGGCATTCTTCCATCGATATTTCTTCCTGAAACCCGCAGGCGGATTTTACGCTTCAATCAGTATGATCGGTTATTTTACGGTTGGTTTCAACGATACGGTGCGACAGCGTTTTTGATATCGCCAGGTTGACTGACGGTTTCAGCTTCACCAGGGTGATGAATTCATCCTTTCCCATCACCTGAACCATACATTCCGTTTTTGCGGTGACGGTGGCGCTCCGGGTACCGTCAGTGAAAAAGCTGATTTCACCGAATACTTCTCCCGAAGCAACACTTCCTACTTCTGTCTCATCGACGGTGACGATCGCATCTCCCTGGATCATCTGGTAAATTTCATGGGCCGGATCACCCTGGGCGATTATGATTTCGCCTGGCTGGTAGCTGCGCAGGGAAAGGTCGGGTTGCAGTTCTTCAGTCATGAAGGCCGCACAGAGGATATGCATCATTGTCGCGTGCATGATATGATATTCGATCAGCTGTTCAGCGGTACGGGGGTCCTTTTCCAGATAATGGCCGAGCGCTGCCGTTTCGAAGATGGTGATTTCCGCTCCGAATTCACTGTTGCAGGTGCAACCGTATTCGTGCAGATCGGGAGTAACCGGAATGAGGTCGCCGGTGGAGTACAGGCGGATGAGTCTTTTGCCGAAATAATATTTGAATACACCGTTACGAATGAAAATCCAGCCTGACGGGACAGATGCGAACAGATCGGTGTTGTTATCGAGTCGTTCCGTTTTTCCGATTGCCGCGCAGTTTTTTGTAATGTCGGCGGCAAGCGCCTTGAGTGTCTCGTCGATACGGGTTGCTTCGGGGGGGACTTCAATATACGCTATCATAGAGCTCCTCGGTATATCCTGACGTATGCATTTCCGGTACTGCCGGGGCGCATACGATGAATTGCGGTACTGATTATACGGTTGTGAAGAATCCCGTTCAAGAAAATTGCACTGTTCGCATGATCGCTGAACGTCGATAAAAATCAGGAACAGGCAGCTCAGGGCAATTTTAATGAATCTATTGACCGCAAAAGGGCCATAAAGTAGATATATAAAGATCGGAACGGAGTGGAAACGAGGTTCCGCTCCCGACCATACTCCCACCACATCATCAATGACGTCCGCAGCTGTGCGGCGGCATGCTATCTGACTACTGTTAACGGACGATAATTCTATGAGTCCACTTCAGTCAAAGCGTCGAACCTCGCTCGCATCATCAATCATATGGCGCTTTGTTCTCTATTCGACCATCCCGGTAGCGGCAAGCGGAACACTGTTTCTGTTTCTCGTCATGCAGTCGGGGAAAGGTTCACGCAGTATTCCCGAAGAGGGGTTGACCATCTTTTTTGTCACCCTTCTGGCCGCATTCGGTATCCTCAGCGCGATCGGAGGTTGGTTTTTCGCCCGGTGGCTTTCACGGCTTTTCGCGTATCTCAGCCACAACGCGCGACGGGTTGCCGAGGGCGATTATTCCACCACGATCCCGCTCCAGCGCCATATCGAAATGGAGGAATTGGCAGATAATATCCGGAGCATGGTCAGTGCGGTCCGGGAACGTGAAGAACAGTACCGGGAACTCAATCAGGAAACCCGGAGAAATCTGCTGTTCCAGAGGACCCTGCTCGAGGCGATCAATTTACCGATGGTGTATTACAATCTTCAGGGGGATCCGCTCGGCTGCAACAGCCGCTTCGAGGAGGTCATGGGCGTGACCCGGGATCGTCTGCTTCATCTCCAGGATATGAAGGATGCGCCCGAACCGTTTCGTCGACTCATGGCGGAACTTATGAAATCCGGCGGCAGAGAGAATGCGCATACCTTTGAAAGGGAACTGCTGCTTAACGACGGTCGTATCCATACCATCATAATTCACCGGGCACCCTATTTTCTGGAAGAGGGGAGCATTGACGGATACGTGTGCGCGCTTCTTGATATCACCGAATACCGGCTGACCGAGGATGCCTTTCAACGATTGATCCAGAGTACGGTGGGAGTGCATGGCGTCGATTTTTTTCACCGTATCGTCCGGTTGCTCTGTGACTGGATTGGGTGTGACGGGGCACTGGTGGGTGAGGTGCCGTCTCAGAAGGAATGCAGGGTGCTTTCCATGTTGCTCAACGGGCTTCGGGTCGATGAGTACACATTCAATCTCGAACATTCACCGGCACGACAGGCGATCGCGAAGGGCTTTTTCTCCGTTGAGGAAAATGTCTGTGAACAGTTTCCTCTTGACAATGAACTCAAACGGCTCGGTATCACGGGGTATGCAGCGGTCGCGCTCGAAGCCGACGACGGAACGGTACTCGGGATTCTGGAACTGTTTTCCCGATCACCGCTCAGGCTGCCGTCGATGGCGCGGGGCAGTATGGAGATCCTGGCGGCGATGGCGGCATCGGAAATATTACGTATCCGTGCCGAACGCGAGCAGATCAAACTTGAAGCGCAGTTGCGTCAGATGGAAAAAATGGAGGCGGTGGGGCAGCTTGCCGGAGGAATCGCCCATGATATCAACAATCAGCTCGGTTGCATTCTCGGGTATGCCGACATTATTCAGGATGTCAACGAGCAGCCGGGTATCAGTGAATTCATTTCCCGCATTCATCAGGCGGTTTCCCGATCGGCGGATCTTGTCAAGAAACTCCTCGCTTTTTCCCGCCATGGAAATTTCGTCATGAAACCCGTCAACATGACTGCGGTTGTTCACGAGGTTGTCGGACTGCTTCAGCACAGTGTCGACAAGTCGATCTCGCTTTCGCTGATCGCGGCCGACGGACAATTACATGTCATGGGCGATCCGGGGCAGTTGCAGAATGCCCTGCTCAATCTTGGACTTAACTCACGCGATGCGCTGCCCGATGGCGGCACGATCACGTACGAGATACACGCGGTGGAAGTCTGTGAGGAGGAGCAGGGTGACTATCCTTCGTGTCAATGCGGATCGTACGTCTGCCTGAAAGTGCATGACACGGGCGTGGGTATGTCTCCTGAGGTGGCAAGCAGAATATTTGAGCCGTTTTATACGACAAAACCCGAAGGAAAGGGTACCGGGCTCGGTCTGGCTGCGGTGTACGGAACCATTTCAAGCCATCGTGGATATATTGACGTTAAAAGTGCCGCAGGGGTCGGGACCGATTTCACTATCCTGATTCCACGCTATAATGCACCGGTGCCGGTTTGCACCGAGGAGCCTGCAGCACCGGCGGTATTCGGTGCGGGGACGGTGCTGGTGATCGATGACGAAATTGATATCCGGGATACCGTGGCACTGGCGTTGAGAAAATGCGGTTTTACGGTGATCACCGCCGGCGACGGGCTCGAGGGAGTGCAGTTGTTCATAAAGTATACGGGAAAAATCGATCTTGTCATTCTCGATATGGTACTTCCCGGCATCGACGGGAAAAGCACCTTCGAACAGCTGGTTGAACTTGATCCTGCCGTCAAGGTGATTATCGTGTCCGGTTATACCGTCGACGGACGGGTACAGAGCGTGCTGGACCAGGGAGCGCGATCATTCCTGCAGAAACCGTTCCGGAATGTCGATATGCTGCGTATGGTTTCGGATGTCCTCGGTATGGATGTCGCGGCGGATAAGTAATCCGGCAGGATTCGTCACGGGGCGTGATTCGCGGAGATCCGGTCCTCCCGGTTATCGTTTCCGTCAATATTTCCAGGTCATGACAATTCCATCGCCGGAGAAGTAAATCGAGGTTCCGGTTTTGCTGCGGTGCAGCCGGGGAACCAGATAGCCGATCAGTGTCCCGACCCCGGCTCCCGCGAGAACATCAGTGGGGAAATGCTCTCCTGCCAGAATGCGTGAAACACCGATTCCCGTTGCTATCGTCAATGAGGAAGCCTGTATGAGTCGGGTCGGCAACCCGGTACCGTATACATCTGCGATAACGGTGGAGAGAAAAACCGAAGAACCGAATGCCAGTGCGGTATGACTGGAAAAAAAAGAGCGTCGCGCATCATCGCTGCCGGTGATATCCCGGAAGGTTTCCGGTGGAATGTCGCTGTTGTAGTTGTAGGGCCGGTACCTGCCTGCCAGCGCCTTCGACCATCTACTGGCAGTTAACGAAAAGAGCATTGTTTCACCGTACATACAGCTCATGGTCAGAAAGTCCATCCATCGGTGATCACGGAACGCCGGGCAGAGTAGGACCGCGGGTGCGCCGAGAAGCAGACCTCCCAGCACAAAATCGCCGGTTTTATCGAGTGACGGGCGCCACATCCTGCTCGCCGGCCGGTCGAACGGTGGAATATCCGTTTTATCGAAAACCGTTTCGGTAGGGGTATACTCTTTTTCATGCAGATGACTGAGCAGTGCTCCTGAACCGAGCAGCAGTGTTCCGGACAGGGCAATCGGCACATCATGCACAGAGAGGCGATAGGGGAATTCCATGGAGAGATTTTGCGGCAGCGTGTCTGAAAATGCCAGAATCGACAGGAAATGGATGGTCAGTACCGATTTGAGGAAGAGCGTTTTATTGCTTTTACCGTAAACGACCGGTGAACGTTCAGTACTGTTTTTCGATCTTACTGTTAACACGGTCATCCGCAGTATTCCAGAAAATGTTATATTGTTAGAGGAATCGATGAACAAATGGAGAAACCGATGCTGCGCAATTCATACACACGACTGACATTGGCACTCGACATTATCGGAAAAATACACGACGGGCCCTGGAAGGGGTATCATGAACTGGGTACCATAAAGCATCAGATCGATCTTTGCGACACGATCACCATCGAACCTTCAGACCATCTTTCCCTTGAGTGTAACGACCCGCAGGTTCCCTGCGATGAAAGAAATCTCTGCCTGCAGGCGGTAACTCTCCTGCAGCGTGAGTATGATATTACCCATTCGGTACGTATAACGATCGATAAACGCATTCCAGTCAAGGGAGGACTTGCGGGAGGGAGTGCAAATGCCGCTACCACGCTTATGCTGCTGAATGAGTTATGGAAAATACATCTCTCCCGGAGACAACTTATGAAGCTGGGGAGGGTCCTTGGTATGGATGTACCCTTCTATTTTATCGGACATACCGCTTTTGACAGTGAGGCTACCGGAGTATGCAGGGCTCTTTCGTGCGGTATCAAACTCAATTTTGTTCTAGCTCTCCCCGATTTCGGTGTATCGACTGCCGATGCGTATCGCGGGATCGACTATGCGAAAATCGGGAAAAACACTGATCTTACGGCAAGTATGGAGAAATATTGTCTTGCCAAAGATGCACAAGGAGTCGTATCATCTATACATAATGATTTTGAGAATTCTGTTTTTACAGCGTATCCCGCTTTGAGAACAGTGAAAGAGGAACTCCTCGATGCGGGGTGCAGTACCGCGGTGCTTTCAGGTTCGGGTTCAACATTGTATGGAATAGTTCCCGGGGGAGTGAACACTGCCGATATTCAGAAAAAAATGAGTTGTCGTACGATAGCAGCTTCGACGTTATCCTGAATTACCTGTTTTCCGGAGATTTGGGAGTGTACCAACAACAACAAGGAATTGAGCTGATGGACAACACCAATCAGAAACGGACGGATAATTTCCGCTGGCATACCCGGTGGGAACTGTACGATTATTTCAGAAAAAACTTCAATCTGATAAAAAAGGATGTTGACCGGGAAATTTATGCGGTAATGGCGACCTTCAAGCCGAGAAAAGGACGGGTTATCAAGACCGCTGAATTATGGCAGAAAGTCGGATTGAACCTCGAAGACAAACATACTTCCAATATCGAAGTGACCGGGATGGAATAAGCCTGCCTGAATAGTATCGGTTCAGAATCGGAAAAATTTGACACTGATTTTTCCGGCGAAATCGATAAGCAGTTACAATCCCCGATTAATCAGGGCCAGCGATGATACCGATGGTAGGAATCGAATCCGTCGTATCCGAAATTATTGAAGTAATAGCTTCCTGCAGGTGCCTTGACGATATTGAGCTGCAGGAGAGTGTTCTGTGACGGTTGCCAGCTCAACGACATCTCAAACGGCATGCTTTTGAAATAATCGAGTGACTGCAGGTTGCTGGAATTCAGATTTTGCGCGGAAGAGAGTGTCGAGTGAATGGGAAGACCGAAATTCAGATTGAGGGTCACCGGTGCGGCAAACTGATAGCGCATCATGGTAGTATAGAGGCTCTGGGACTGCAGACCATTCACCCCTGTCGAACTCATGGCTCCAAAACTCACACTGTGGCGGATTGAAAATCTGGAAGGATCAAGCAGTCCAGCCAACCCTCCGGCCTTTTTTTCATCACCTCCGGATGAGTATGCATCTTCCGACTGGCTGAAGCCGAGAGCGGCAACACAGATAACGGGCAGAATTATTCGGTGTAACATGTCTTCTCCGGAACTACTGCTGCTGTCGGTATAATTCGATTTGACACAGAATCTATTGTCTTATATAGTATACATTATTTTCCGGAATCCGACCAAAAGGTTTGACAGAGTCGTGTATTCTGCAAGAATACGAAAAATACCTATTCCTTTGAGCTCTAGGATGAAATGGTGTATACTATTGGTATGGCTCAGGAAGCAAAAAAAGGCGTTGAACCCAATATTTTCAACTATTATGACTATCGTGTTTTTTTGAACGATCTAGTCGCATTTCACCGGCAGCGTTCTGCTGTATTCTCACATCGGTACATTGTTCAAAAGGCGGGATTCAAATCTCCCACAGCACTCAAGCATGTTATCGATGGAAAAAGGAATCTGAGTCTTGAATCAGCCAACCGTTTCGCCGCTGCATTGAAGATTGAGGGGATAGCACGGCATTATTTTCTTACTCTGGTACTGTTCAATCAGAGCGATTCAGTAGGTGAGCAGGAGCGGTATCTGAATGAATTGATTGAACTTAAACGGGCCGAAGATCCTTCCCGGCTGGAAGAGGACCGTTTCGAGGTGCTTTCACAATGGTATCATCTGGCGATACGCGAGGTGGTGGAGCTTCCCGATTTCCGAAACAGTCCCAAATGGGTCGCCAGGGTACTCGCACCGCAGATAACCTCATTCGAGGCATCTCAGTCGATTGCTCTTCTGAAACGGCTGGGGCTGATCGCGAAGGTGGAGGGAAGGCTGCGTGCCACTGATCGTACGATCGCGACCGCGCATCAGGTTCATTCGGTGAAAGCGGCCGAGTATCACCGGCAGATGATCCAACGGGGGAGCGAGGCGATCACCCGGTTTAAGAGCAATCAGCGCGAGGTGAGCGGTACCACCATGAGAATCGCCCGGCGTGAAGTTGAAAATGTCAAGATGCTGCTCAGGGAGTTTCGTAAAAAAATGCTGGTGCTTGCCGCGAACAGCACCGATGCCGATCAGGTCTATCAGCTCAATTTCCAGTTTTTCCCGCTTGTCACTCCTGAGCGGACCGGACGGCAGGTCGACGAACCGGAGGAATCGTGAAATCTTTCATTGCCGCAATTGTTTACCGGATTATTCTGCCGGCCTGTCTGCTCTTCGGCTGCGGCGGAGGTTCCGATGTCGGCAATCCCTATCTTCCGATACAGGGATCGGTCACGTCACGACTTTCCGACGGACCGAAAGCAGCGGGGGCGCGGGTGGTTCTCGCACGGCAAGGTGCTGATCCGGGATATTCGGGTGACAGTTCTTATTATCGGGGTATTGATGTGAACTTTTGGGGAACTGGGATTTTTTTCGATACCACGTACACCGATATCGACGGACTCTTCTCATTCGACTCGGTACCCCCCGGAGACTGGGTACTGGTGGCGACGTACAACCGGCTGACCTGCCTTGAATACGTGCAGCACCGGAGCGGGCATGAGAACTCCGAGGCTATGGTACTGACCGATCCCGCTACCATCACTTTGAAAAATTATACCGAACTGGATACGAATGAACCGCATTTCAGAGCTGCCCGGATTCTTGGAACGGAAATCTGGGATACCGTGGATGCGAACGGCGAGATCGCTCTTCATAACGTTCCCGCCGTGGAAAAGCTGGACCTCGTGTTGTATCGCAGTGATACTCTCCGGAAATATTTTTCCGGACTGAGTACCGAGACCGGATGTGCTGCGGAACTCTATACTCTTCCCGACCTGCCTCCGGAGAGGTGGACACCGCATCCGTGCGGTGATCGCGATCCGCTCAGCCTGCCCTATATCCTCGAAATCATTACCCGGACATCCGGCGTGGTGCATGAGGAACTCACCGGTAACGGCAGGGATGCCGATATGCTGATCAGTTTCAGTCTTGATATGAATGTCCTTGCGACGAACCGGGCTATTCATGGGTTTGCCGAGGGAGACAGTGTTTCCGGAATATCACTCTCGTGGGAAGGAAGCAATCTGGTGTACATCAATTTCTGTACCGCTGATTCCACCGATGCCTGCCGGAGCGGTGATGACCGGTTTCTCCCGGGAGTCACCTACGGGGTGACCATCGATACGACCGCACAGACGTCGGAAGGGGTACATTTTGCCTATGAGGAGAAGGTACGATTTGTCCCGGTGCAGTAAAGGGTGTATAATTAATGGAAGAGAGTTTTTCTGAAGCTGAAAAGAGGCTGATCGAGTCGGGTCCGGTCGCTCATTCTCCTCCTCGCAGAGGGGAAAACTGCTATTGGAGCTCTGTGAAGACAACGCATCACATATTTCAGGAGGCTGTATGAAGAGGATTCCGTTGGCGGTCGGATGTGTAGGAACCTGTGTCGCCCTTGCATTCGGGGCATTTAACGATGATTTCTCGGATGAAGCGCTGTCAAATACGCTTTGGGTAGTCAGTAATGATGCGGTGACCCAGCAGTTCATGAATGGCGCCTGCGTCGTGGCGAACAGCGATGCAAGTTTCATCGGATTTACCCGTCACGGTTTCGCCGAAAATAATAAACCTTCAACGTTCACGCTCAGCGGAAAGATCACGCTCGCCGAAGGGTCAACGGGTGCGGGATTTTCCTGTTGTGTCGCTTCGAGCGGTATGCCTACGGGGTATTACATTTCAATTATCGAGAATTCCCAGGTCACCATCAATAAAATTGACGCATCGGGAAGCGGAACCATAATCACCACGGTCAATGCCGCCTTTCTCGTCGACGGAACCAACGAATTTAAAATAAGCCGTAAAGAAGGAAAATTCAACATTTTCGGCAACGGTCAGTTTATCACCACCTTTACCGATAATGATTTCACCGAAGGCGATATCGGATTGCTGGTGTCGGCCAAATCCACGGCGGTGTTCGATGATATCGTCCTCACCGACTCCTTTGAAGAAGGCGGTCCCCGTACCTGTTTCGCCGATGATTTCAGCAACAGCGCACTGTCCGGCTGGGCATGGTTCGGTGATGATGATGTCTCGCTTGCCGTTGAAAATGAAGCCCTGCACATCACTACCGAAGCCGGCCAGAATTTGTATCAGGTTTTTGATCTGCCGCTGACTAATTTCGTCATGAAGGCAGTGGCGAGTCATCGCGGGCTCAGCACTAAAAACCTCTACGGTTTGTTTATCTGCGGAACAGGAGAACAGTCGATTCCCCTGGCCGGATTCGGAATCAACGGCGGCAGTAACTACGGTTCATTTCTCGCAGGGCAGGCGCTTACGTTAACGCCAAGCACCAGTATCAAGGGAGATCTTTTTGTCTCCTCAACCGGAGATACGACCTATTATTACGATACGCTGGAGGTAATCAAACGTGACGGTTCCGATGCATATCTCTTTGTCGTAAACAGTGACACTCTCTCCCGGTTAACCGGGGTAAATTTTGACATTACCGGAGCCGGAATTTTCTGTTTTGACAGCATCAACGTACTCTTTGATGATTTTCTGGTGGCTAACGGCGACGAGGCCATCTGTCCGGTCAAACCGCCGGTCACGATGCGCACCAGGCCATTCAGGGGTGTTCCGGTGTTCCTGCCTGCGGATATGCCGCTGTTCGATCTTTCGGGACGACTGGTCTCCAGAGCGCGAAGCGGTAACCTGCCGAATCGGGTGCCGGGCGTTTATCTGTATCGTTCCGGGGATTACCGGATGCGTCGGATCGATGTCCGGTAACAGAGAGCAAATACGGGGGCGGGATTGAAACCCGCCCTTACAAACCCGCCCTTACAAATTATTGGCGTGATCCGGAAACGGTTTCGGAGAAATCGCTTTCACCTTCCTGATTGACGGCCGTTACCCGGTACCAGTATTCCGTCGGATAGCTCAGCGGCGGAAGGTCCGTGTACCACGGATCGGCGGTTTCGAATACCGTTGAATCGCTGCCGTTCTGATTCGGTGAGCGGTACACTTTGAATCCGGTATACCCCACCACGGGTGACGGAGCATCCCAGGAAATTTTTATGTCATTGTCGACCGGTTCCGTTACGACATTCGTCGGGGCCAACGGTGCTGCTGACGGCTGGCGGAACCCTCCCGCGAATCCGGTGGAGAGCGCGCTTTCACCCCCGTTGTTGTACGCCTTGACACGGTAGAAGTACATGGAGTCGGTGGCTACCGTATCGGTAAAGGTGATGGCGGAAGTCGCCGTCCGTAGCGTAAGCCCGGAATCGGCACCGTAGAAGGTGCTCCGGTAGAGACGGTATCCGGCGGCGCCGGAAACACTGCTCCAGGTGATGAAAATGGCGCCGGTTCGGGTACCCGCCGTGGCGGTAATGGTCGAAGGTGCGGCAGGAAAGAGCATATGCCCCGCTGTCGAAACCGGACCGGGTGTCGTCTCCTCGAGATTTTTTGCCGAGACACGATAATAATTGTTTCCTTCGACCGCTGCCGTATCGAGATAGTTGTTCACCCCGCCTTCGACACTGTCAATTCTGGTGAACGTACCGGTCGGACTGCTGGAACGGTAGATGCAATAATACGCCACGGAACCCACTGATGCCGACCAGGTGCAGCGCACGCCCGTCTGCAGCGAGGTTACGGTGATGGTCGCCGGTGGAGCGAGACGGACCCCAGACTGGTAAGAGGTCATTTTCCCGTACAGAGAATCGATAAGTACGGCTACTTTGTAATAGTAAAGGGTACCCGGTGTGCAGGTGGTATCGCTCGCCATGGTATCAACCGTGATACCAAGAGGAACATAGGTTCCGGAAGAGGATGTGGAACGGTAGTAACAGTATCCGGTGGCTGCTGAATCCCGATCCCAGGTGAGGAGAATTTTTGAGGCATAGAGTCCCGAGGAGGCTGATAAACCCGTCAGGGCGGCGGGAGGAATTCGCTGTGAATACCGGTAGGTGCTGTACTCGCTTGTTCCCTTGCCGTTGTATGCAGCAACGCTGTAATAGTAAATCTGGTTGTCGGTAACCGTATCATGATAGACCGTGTTGTTCGTACTGTCGATGACGACAACCGCAGCGTTGTTTTCCGAATAACGGCGGATGGAGAATCCAGCCGCGCTTGAACTGTTGGTCGGCATTTCCCAGGTTAACGTGATATCATCATTGGTTCCCTCTGCGGACAGTGAAACCGGAGTATAGGGTATCTGAATGATCCCGCCACTGATTGCGCTGCATAGGGGGGATAATTCACCACCCAGACTGAAACGGATTTTGTAATAGTAGCGATCGGTCGTGGTGATCGTATCGAAATAAAACGTATCGGTGAGTTCTTTATAGAGGGTAGTGGAGGAGGATGAAAGTGAACGGTAGAGAATGTAGTAATCCGCGTCGGGAAATTTATCCCACGAAATATAACAGCCGGTATCCGTATCCATGATGGTGAGCCCGGTCGGCTGGGGCAGATCGCGCATCCAGGAGGCTGTTGTTCCGAGTCCGGTAACTCCATCGGCAACCCGCATCGAAAGACGGTAGTAATACCGCTTGAAGTCCGGTAAGGTATCCCAGTAATACGACGATGTCGTACTGTCGATACAGGTGAAATCGGTGGTGTCCGTTGACCGGTAGATATAATATTGCAGTGCTCCGGTTTTCGCTGTCCAGGATAATTTCACCGGAGGAAGGGTGAAATTCGAAGCTGAGGTGGTCAGGGAGGGGGGCTGCAATGTTGAACCGGAACCGTAGGAGCTCATCTGACCGATTCCTTTGTTGTTGTAAGCGGCAATCCGGTAACGGTACGTGATGGCCTCTTCAACCGTATCGGTAAAGAAGGCGGTGGTAACGGAATCGATGGGTTCGTAGAAATTTCCCAGATCCGAGCTTCGATAGACGATATAGCCGGTCGCACCGGTTACCGCCGACCAGGACATCGTGATCGTATGCAACAGTGATCCGCTGGTCACGCTGAAACCGGTAGGTGCAGGGAGAATTTGTACCTGCCGTGAATAACAGGAACTCCTCGTTCCTTCCCGGTCATCCTCATCGACCGCACTGACGGCATAATAATAATAATCGCTTGTCGGGACGGTGTCGTAATAATGGGTCTGGTAGGTTGTATCAAACAGCGCGATGGTGTCGCTGCATCCTGCAGTCGAACGGTATATCCGGTAATATTGTGCATTTGAAACGGAAGACCAGCTCATGTTGATGCTGGTGTAATTTGACGAGCTCAGGCTCAACGACGGTGCTCTGAGCCGGGTGATGTAGCCGTAACCCGTACTGCTCATCCGGCTCCGCCGGTTGCTGTTGTCGATTGCCGTTACGCGATAGTAGCAGTTGAGTGTGGTGGAGACGGTATCGTTGTAGTACGTGTAACTGCTTGACTGATAATTATAGGCGACGGTTGCAAGCGGTTTGAAGTTGATTTCATCCCCGATCGAGCGATAAATCTCGAATGCCTTGACGGTACTCTCGTAGGAGTAGTAAATTGACAGACGAATGTATGTGCTGTACGTGCCCTGTGAAACGGAATTGAGCGAAGGGGTGGAAATACCGGTGTAAAACAGGCTTCCCAGAAGCGTGTCCTGAGCAAACGATTCACCGGAACCGTTTACCGACGCAACCAGGTAGTACACCGGATCGTATCCGTCGGGAGTATCGGTTACCGTTATCGTACCTGAAATCATGTGGTCAATGGTACTGAGCAGGGAAAAAGGGCCTGATTCCTCTGAAGAGGAATACAGATGATATTCATCGGCACCGCTTACCACCGGCCAGGAGATAGTGATGAAGGAGGTGCCGGGAACGAGGTACGGTTGCGGATGCGGCGGCGGTGGAAGCGTCTTTGTGGTGAATGAAACGGAATGCGTATCCGAGGCGGAGAACTGATCAGTAGCCACAATGTCGCATCGGTAGGTGGTTGCGGTTGCAAGATCAGGTATTCGAATGACCGAATCCCGCGTCGTGCTGTTGAATATCTGTTCCGTTTCGGAATCTATCGTGACGATATAGTCCAGGGTGTCATACGGAATATTCCGGTCGCTGGCGGCGATATGGAGACGATAGGTTCCCGTCGAGTCGTTGTAATCGAATGTCACCCAACCTGAATCGATTGTTCCTTCCACTTCAGGGGGCGCGTTTATGCTCCAGGCATCACCACCGGCATCATAGGGATTGGAGCGGGAACCCATTTCATCGTCCCGCTGAGCACATGACAGCAATAGAAGCACCGTAATCAGTGTCAGATTGAAGATTTTCACCATCGCCTCTCCGCACCACCTGCACGGGTGTCTGATTGAAACGTGAGTATGAACCGGAAAACGGAATAACAGAACGGGCTCGGTCTGCTGCTACTAAAGATAGTAGTTGCTCAATATTCATGAAAACAATCTGTCTATTTATCGGGGGTAGCCGGAGATACCGACAAGACGGTTTTTATGGGATAGTGTTCCCGTACTATAATGGTGAAAAAGTATTTTCAAGCCCGACAGGATACTGCTATGCTCCTTGTGGGGCAATCTGCAGTTTCCAGCCATTGTTTCTTCAAGGAGTGTTCCGATGGCGATTTCCGATATATTCAGGCCTGAGTGGAAACGGTCTGATCCGACGGTCCGGAAAGAGGCGGTAAAAAAAATCGGCAATGAGAAACAGCTGCTTTCCATTGCTTTGAATGATACGGAACCGTCGGTACGGCTCGAGGCTTTGAACAGTCTCAGATATCAGGCTTCGGTTCTTGAAGTGCTTCGCAACGATCCCGACACCACTCTGCGGAAGACTGCTCTCAGTCTGATTACCGATCAGCAGCTCATTACCGATACCGCATTTCGTGACGTTGAAGGTGAGGTGCGGATTGAAGCCGTGCAACGTATCAACGATCAGCAGGTAATCGCCGTTGTCGCGCTCCGGGACACGGATGCAACGGTGGTGAAATGCGCACTTGAGCAGCTTACCGATCATACGGCAATTGTTAAAGTGCTTATGCAGCAGGATTACAGCCCGATGCATCAGGCTGCTCTGAGGCGCCTCAAGGGAACCCTGCTTTTTGATTCGATCGTCATGAATGCGCAGTATACCGGTATGCGATTAGCGGCTATGGAATTTGTTGACGATCAGTCGGTTATGGCAATGGTTGCAAAGAATGACCGTGAAACAAGTGTGGGCAATGCGGCATTGGGAAAAATATCAGATCCCTTTCTGATACTTGATATCGCCAAAAACGGTACCAACGTACCGGTGCAGATTGAGGCGGCAAAACGGATCACGAATCCTCATGTGCTTGCGGATATCATGAAAAACGGTTGCAACGGGAGTATCCGTCGTGCGGCAGCGGAACTCCTCGCCGGAGAGGATCTGCTCCCGGAAGTGATTCAAACCAAAGCCGAAATGGAACCGGTCGTTCGTGAAGAGGACATGCATAATGCCGAAATCCGTTTCGCTCTCAAGAACGAGTACCGGCAGGAATGTGAGGAGGCGATACGGTTTATCGCCGATCAGGAAACAATCGCCCGGATTGCTCTGGAGGGGAGTGTCGGCTGGTTGCGACTGGCGGCGGTCGGGTGTCTTTCCGATCAGCGACATCTTTCAGCGGTGGCGCGGACGGCACGTGACAAGGAGGTACGCGGAGCGGCCGCGGCCGTGGTTACCGATCAGCAGGTGCTCGCGCATCTTGCCAAATTCGACAAGGAAAAAAGTGTCCGGAACACCGCACTCGATAGAATTACCGATTCAGAAGTTCTGGCCGAGGTTGTCCGATGGGCATCGTATCCGGAACAACGGGAACGGGCTCTCGAAATGGTTGATGATCAGGAGGTGATTGCCCATGCCGCGACAGAGGATACGGAACGTTGTGTCCGGATCGCAGCAGTCAATCGATTGACGGATCAGCGGACGCTCCGTTTCATTCTGAAGAATGAAACCGATTCGGAAATACGGTCATTGGCTCTCAAACAGCTTCCGGAAGATCTGCAAGAGGGCATGAATTCGCCTGTACTGGAAGGAACCGATGGACCGACGGGGGGGGATCCTGAGGAAACAAGTGACGCTGTTGAATCGGAAACCGTGCCCGTATGGCAGCGTAAAGGGTGGACGCCGTTACTCCTGGCAATAGACCGTAATATGTACTCTGCTGTGGAACTGCTTTTACGTGGCGGTGCTGATCCTGATGAGCCCACTACCGGTGAACTTGCTGAGGAAGGTGGGTCGCTCTGTATCGGTTTGGGAAGTGTCGTGCAGGATATGAAAGCTTATTATCAGATCACTCCCCTTATTGTCGCGGCAATGGACAACCGTCCGGAAATCATTGCACTGCTGATTGCCGCCGGTGCCGATACGGCGAAAACCGATAACCGGTACCTGCGGCCGCCGCTCCTCTGGGCGATTCTGCTTGATCATCCCGAGGTGGTGCATGCACTTGTTGACGGCGGGGCTGCGGTGGACTGCTGGGACCGTGAGGGGAAAAACGCACAGGCATATGCGGCAGACAGCCCCGGATGCCGTGCAATCCTGACCTGATATCGCATGCTGCACCGTTTGCCTGATCATCAGGCATCATGCATGCCTTCAAAATTCGCTACGGTGAATTTAGAAGGTGACGCAATGGTGCCGATACCGATGCGGCTACTTGTGTCGCTTATCAATACTGTCGACGAGAATGCCCTGCAGGTTTTCATGCGGCGACATAACAATCTTGAAGGGTTTCATGTTGACGCAGATCGCCGTAATGGAGTGTTGACAATAGAGGGTACTGCCGGGGGATTTGATGTCTCGTCTGTTGCTTTGGGGAAGAGCAGTAAAGGGTCAGGACACGGAATTTTTCTTTCCACCTTGCTGAATGATACCTCGCATAGGGGCATACGTCCGTCGATCGAGCGGACGGAGAAGGAACGAGGGTGATAATCGGGTTTGAGAATAGTACCTGAAGTCTGATTATGTCACGGAAGATGCTTCAGTCGGGATGGTGGTTGGACCGGTAATGTCATGGTAACCGTACATCCCCCTCCTTCACGGGATTCGATCCCGATTTTACCTCCAAGAAGAGATACTGCGCGTCGGGCTAAAGGCAGTCCCAGTCCCAGTCCACTGTGATGCCGGGTGAGCGGATCTTCACCCTGTTTGAACCATTCGAATAGGAGTTGTTGCTTATCATTATCGAAACCCGGACCATCGTCTTCTATAGTTACCACCAGTTGTTCCGGTTGCATCGATGTAGGTAAAGAGAAACCGATACGCACCTCGCTATACATTGGAGAATACTTTATGGCATTGTCCAGAAGACAGGCGACTGCAGTTTCCAGAAGATCAGCATCGGTTTCTATTGCGGGAAACACATCTTCGCCCAGGATTATGATTGAAATTGATTTTTCCCCGGCATTACCCTGTTTCTTTTCTGCAGACTTTTCTAGAAACGTTCTGAGGTGAACTGATTTGCAGTGAAGTTTGACATCATCCGGAGAAATACGTGCGAACGTTGCGACAGTATTCATCAGACGTGATAGTTTACCGCAGGTCTCGTCAATGAGACTTTTTACCTGAGCTATTTCTTCGGAACAGTGCTGTTTCATTCCCAGAATCGATGCTGAATTCATCAGTACCAGCAGTGGTGACTTGAATTCGTGAGAGACAACACTCAGGAACGAATTTCTTAATTGTGCAGATTGAACGCTGGTTGTTGTATCGGTAAATATAAATACATAACCCGTCATGCGGTCATTTGCCTGAATAAGCGGTGAGGCAGACATCGCATAATACCGGTGGTTACGGGTGATGGTATAAACGGTGGACTCAGGGTGTGCATCCTGAGTCCAGTCAGTGATATGTTCCAGCAGGGTGGACGGAATCAGATCAGGCAGAACGGTACCAATCAGTTGATCAAGCGCCTTGCCGGATTTAATATGGAATGCCTGTTCCGCCGCCGGGTTTATCATCACGATTATCCGGTTGTTATCGATTGCAATAAGGGGTTCCTGCATGTTCTGGAGAATAAGATCAAAACGTTTGCTCTGCAGCTCTGCAATCTGAATTGCTTCTTTTACTTTGCCGGTTTGATGTTTGACTTCGTGTTCAAGTTTTACCCGCAGAGATTCTTCCGATTCGCGTTCCTCGATTCTGCCGATTGCCTTTTCAATATGTTGGGACAGCTCATCGTGACGAACAGGTTTTCTCAGGTAACTGAGTGCACCCAGGTCGATTGCCCTGCAGGCATCGTTGATATTCTCATGGCCGGTCATCATGATTGCTTCGCAGGGGTGTGATGCAACGTCGATTTTTTCGAGCAACTCAAGTCCGCTCATACCGGGCATCATGATATCAATAATATAAAGGTCGGGTTTGAAGTCTCCAGCAATTTGCAAAGCTTCATTTCCATTGCATGCGTCCCGCACTTCAAATTTCAAGAATCGCAATAAGTCCCGCACTGCTTCACGGTTATCGTTCGAGTCGTCGACCACGAGAATTTTGCGCGCTGCAGACATGATTTAATCATCCTCCGATGCAGGTATCGATACACCATCAAGCACCATGGGCGGAGCAGAAGTCGTCTTGAGGGCTTTTTGCAGATAACTGGCCACCTCTGCAAATTTGAATGGTTTTTCAAGAAATCCAAAAACATCTTCTTTTAAAATCGCTTCCTTACTTTCGTTTCCGGTATACCCCGTACAGATAATAATTTTGACGTTAGGATTGACCAGTTTCATTTCGTGAAGGCACTCCAGGCCGTCCATTTCAGGCATGATCACATCGAGCAGTACCGCGGCAATATCGCGAAAATGAACACGGAAATAGCGGATCGCCTCAAGACCGTTGCTGCAGAGTACCGGCCGGTAGCCGGTTTGCTTCAGCTGTACATAAAGCGTTGCCCGGATGTCTTCATCATCGTCGACAATAAGTATGGTGCCGGTGCCCGGTTGCGGGTGGATCTGTTCATCGGCTGCAGAAGGTTCCTGCGGCGGTACAGGGTGTGTTACCGGAAAATAGAGGGTAAAGCATGTACCTTTACCTTCCGTACTCTCAACGGTAATATACCCGTCGTGCTGTTTGATGAAGCCGTAAACACTTGCAAGGCCCAGTCCTGTTCCTTTCCCCGGTTCCTTGGTAGTAAAGAATGGTTCGAATATCCGTTGTCGTACTGCCTCATTCATTCCGGTACCCGTATCGGTTACGGTAATAACAATATACCGCCCCGGTTTCCATGTGAATTTTCCTTCGGTATCGTGCCGGGCACCAATAACCCTGTAATCGGTGGTTATGGTCAGGGTGCCTCCTTCGGGCATGGCATCGCGGGCATTAATACCGAGATTCAGCAGGCAGCTTTCAAAAAGACTCCGATCGGAAAACAGCAGCGGGGTTACGGGTGAAAACATTTTATTGATGCTGATATTTTTATTGATGGTCCGCTCCAGCATCTCTATGGTGGTACCTATTGAAGTATGAACGTCGAAGAACTTTTTGTCAACTGCCGCTTTTCGGGCGAATGTTAATAGTTGACGGGTAAGACCTGCCGCCCTTCCGGCGGAAGCGGAAATCTTCCGGACGAATTCACTGGTTTCGCTGTCCTTTCGATATTTCAGTTTCAGCAAATCTGCATATCCTGAAATTCCACCGAGTATATTGTTGAAATCGTGGGCTATACCGCTGGCGAGTTGGCCGATGGCCTCGAGTTTCTGCGCCTGGTGGAGTTGAAACTGGAGATCGGTCCGCTCCTTTTCGAGTAGTTTCTGATCGGTAATATCGCGATTGTTGCCACGGGTACCGAGATAGTTACCCTTGCCGTCAAATACCGGCAGGCAGTGGTGACTCATCCATCGGACTTCACCATCGGCTCTCGTTATTCGAAACTCTACAGCGCCGCATCTGTGGTCGGCAACCTCCTTAAGCAGGTGCTCCTTAAAAAGGGGCCGATCTTCGGGAACTATGATTGATTCAAGGAGTAATGCGTTAGCCATGAAATCCTCGGAACGGTAACCGGTTATACGTTCACAGGAAGGGGATACATAGAGATATGTTCCCTGCGGGTCCCGCCAAAATTCGAGGTCGTACGTATTTTCCGCTACTATGCGGTATTTGAGTTCACTCTCACGCAGTTTCTCCTGAGTGTGCCGTATTTCAGTAAGGTCAATTGATTGGGATACGACATTAGTTACCGTTCCACTGCTGTTTTTAATCGGAGTTAAAATCACCTGCAAGAAGGTATGAGTCGCTTTTTCAACCGTGACATGTTTAACACCTGAAAAGTCATAATCAATCAAAAAGGTTATTGGTTCACCGGTTGTGAATGCGTGCCGTATTTTCGGCATTACTCCCTGTTGTTCGACAATTTCATCGTTAAAAATATTGTACTTTCCAATAACTTCTTGTTCTGTGGCACCGAACAAATCAAAACAGGCTCGATTTGCCCCAACGGCAGTGCCGTGCTCATCGGATATCCAGGTGGCAAGAGCTGTTGCTTCAATCAGTTGTTCGGTAAATCGTGATTTCTCTTTCAGTGCCAGTTCCACTTTTTTCCGTTTGGAAATATTATGGACTGTTGTGATAAAATGGACGGGTTGGTGATTCGGATCGTAATGAAGGTAGGACACGAGGTCAACCCATAGTATCGAACCGTCTTTCCTGATAAGGCGTTTTTCAAAGTGGACTTTATCAGTTTTTCCATTCAGTAGCTCTGCCATATTTTCAGAAGAGACAGTCAAATCATCCGGATGGGTGAAATCCTGCCAATTCATGGCCTGAAGTTCTGCAATGGAGTATCCAAGCATATCACAGAATGTCTGATTCGGAATCGTGGTACCGTTCAGGGTGATCATTATTTTTCCGACCGGAGAATTTTTAAATAATTCCTGATATTTCCTGATACTTTCTGCCGCCTTACGTTCGACATTCAGTAGATTAGCTTTTTGTGCAGCACATGTTTTTTTCAGCGATGAAAGTGCAAAGTGTGTTTTTATCCGGGAAAGTAATTCGGTTTTGCGGAATGGTTTGATGATATAGTCATCCGCACCGGAAGCGAGACCTTCCGGCCATATTTCCGGGTCATCAGAACCGCTCACCAGAAGTACAGGGGTTGTTTTTAAGGTGCCCTGTGCCCTGATTTTGCGGCATAACTCTATCCCGCTCGTATCATCCAGGTGAACATCCAGTAAAATCAGGTCAGGAATGGTTCTCTCTGCTGTTGCCAAAGCATCCGGACCGAACCCCGCGGTAAAAAATGTGGTTAGGAACAATTTACGTTTTCATGAACGCATTCCTACAGTACCACTTCCGCCCCTATGCCC
>JAFGHA010000303.1 GCA_016930275.1 Chitinispirillaceae bacterium | reverse complement strand
CTCCGGAGAGCGGAGAGGGGAAGAGGGGTGCTCCCGCAGTGCGGGACGGGGTGATGAGGTGAGGCGACAAGCAAAAACCACGGGAACGTTCATCGTTCCGAAGTGGGACTGGCAAAGCAATTTATTTAAGGAGAGCAGCATGTCCACCAATCCATTTTTTTACGGACGAACGGTCTCCGGTTCCGCATTCATCGACCGGGAAGAAGAAATCACGGAAATCACCTCCTCCCTTAAACGCGGACAAAGCGTCATTCTCTTTTCTCCCCGGCGTTACGGAAAGACATCGCTTATCAAACAGGTTTTCGCCGATCTCGAATCTAACGGTCTGCTGGTATTCTACCTCGACCTGTACCGTATCACCTCATTAGAACGGTTTGCCGCGTATTATTCCCAGACGGTGCTCTCATCACTTCGTTCGGGGGCGGATAAAATATTTTCTCTTGTTAAAGCCCTTCTTCCCTCGTTGAAGCCGAAATTGACCTATACCGAGCCGAACCTTCCGTCGATCGAACTGGAATTAACTCTGGAGGCACTTCGAAAGCAATCGACGCTTCCGGAGATGTTCGATTTTCTGGAGAAGTACTGTAATAAAAAAAAATTGAGGGGATGCGTTGTTTTTGACGAGTTCCAGGAGATCTCCGGATTTGATGTTGACCGACGCCTCGAACGTGAAATGCGCAGCGCCATCCAGCACCATACATCGGTTTCGTATGCGTTTCTCGGCAGCAAAATGCACCTGATGCGGGAACTATTCAGAGATAAAAACCGTCCCTTCTATAATTTCGGAAAACATGTTGAACTCGGTACCATTGATGCGAAACACTGGATACCTTTCATAAAAGCCGGCCTGAAAAATACCGGGAGTTCATTTACCTCAGAAGAGTGCCGGCGGATAATCGTTTTAACCGGGGGACATCCCTACTATACCCAGATGATCTGCAGTGAGTTGTGGGAACAGGCGGTGCATTGCGGAGCCGCTGATGTCGGCGACCTGATCGACGGCGCGCTGCAGGCGGTTTTCGCAAGGGAAAACCACGCATTTATCGAAATCTGGGACGCTCTTTCTCCGGCGGAAAGGCGACTGCTCTGTGCACTTGCCGAAAAAGAAGACACGGCTCTTTTTGCAACGGAGTTTCTTCAGCAATATCGGCTGGGCGCCGCCTCCTCGGTGCAACGGGTCGTCGAACGCCTAAGCAAAAAAGGCATCATCGACCGCACCGGTAAGGGGTACCGGATCATCGATCCTGTTTTCACACACTGGATCATGCGTGAAGACCAGCCGGAATTGTAGTGATGCATTTTTCAAGAGGGCTCGACATTTTTTATTATGGAGTAACGGACAATGTGCCTTTCCGGAGGCATGGCAACACCTGAAATAAGGGGTGAAAATCTCGACTGCTGCCGAGGGAAAGCGAGATAAGGCCACAGAGCCGTCTTTCTTTGCAGCCGGGTACCGTTTTTTCGCTTTGAAATCCGTGTGTGGAACAGTTCGACAACGGTTTTTCGCAGCGAAGCGCTTTAAGACATAATATATTACTACCAAATACACTGCGGAGAAACAATCCACCATTATCGATTCTTCGAAAACGGGTTATGTCACGTGAGGAGGTTCTATGATTCGGCCAGTCGTTCTCATCGGTTTATTAGTATGCACTGCCCTCCCAATCAATGGGGAGGAAATATCACTCTCCGGAACGGTTAAAAAAACCGGCGCCGCAGCCGGCCTTGCCGGCGTGAAAGTAAGTCTGGCTAATATCAGCAGTCTCTCGGCCACCACAAATGCGGAGGGAAAATTCACCATAACCGGAACGACTGCGGTACAGTCGCTGCAGCGCGAAACGCCCTCCTTTCAATTCAATCTCAAGGGAAAAAGCATCGTTCTTTCCCCGGCTTCACGGGAGGTGAAGGGAAGAATCGACATTTTTTCGAGCAACGGGAAAAAAGTCTTCTCGACAGAGCTTGCCTCCGGGCAGGAAAGCCGACGGACAATCGACCTTCCTGAACTGAGCTCCGGGATTAACGTCATGCAGATCACTGTCGGCACCACCTCCTTGACCCGCACCCTAGTCCGCATCGGGAATGAGCTGTTCCTCAATGATGCAGCATCGGACATGAGCGCCGCCGGAAACCTTCTTCTCAATAAACAGGCGGCAGCGGCTGCCGTGGATACGCTCATCGCGTCGAAGAGCGGGTTCACGACGAAAAAAGTCCCGATCGACGCCTATGCAAAATCCAATATCACCATCGAGATGGATTCGAGCGGCGGAACGGGGGGGAAGTGTACGAGAGAGTCATTGCAGGAACTGGTCAATGGCTATCTGGCTGCACTGGAAGCGGGTGACCCGACAAAGATGGTGCTTGCGGACGGCGCTAAATATATCGCGGACATGAAAAGCTCCTCCTTCGATAAAGGCATGTGGACCGCCAAACCCAAGGTGAGTTTTCACCGAGACTTCCTCGATGTCGATAGCTGCTCAGCCTATGTCGAAATGTTTGATTCAATCAACACGCACGCGTACAATATCGGTGCGCAGATACGGACCGCCAACGGCAAGATCACCGAGATCAGCGCCCTTGTAGGAGACGAAGGTGACTGGGCTATCAGTGGAAGGGCCGATATCGCAAAAATGGTCAGAATATCCAGCGGTGAAAAGTGGCCCATGATCCCCGCTGCCCAGCAGAATGACCGCGCGACCATCAAGGCCGCCGGAGACGCCTATCTCGATATTTTCAAAGATAAAAGCGTGCAGGTTCCATGGGGCACCCCATGCGCCCGTCTCGAAGGATCAATGTATACCGGTAATGCCAACAATCCAGGAGGTTCCAGCGGTACATGCGATGTTGGTATTCCCGATAATCTTAGTATTACCGACCGACACTATATCGTTGACGTCGATATGGGCAGCGTCGATATATTCTGTAAATTCGGCGGCGGTATGCCCGACTCCCACCTGTTCAGGGTGGAAAATGGTAAGTTGCGGTATGTGCATACCATAAGCATCCAGAACTAATATAAATGAATTTATCCTGGAAAATTGGGGCAGCACTTTCATATGTGGGGAGAGATGACGCCCCGTTTTATTTGCTGAAAGAAGGCTCACGATAAGTATCCGAAATACACAGATTAACAAGCCCTGCACGGGCGGAGCACATTTACGAATACGATGAAAGGTGTTATGGTATTGACGAGTCCTTCGATTTTCAGGAACCGCTCAGTGCGTCAAACCGTCAGGGCTTTATAATCAGTTGTTGCGATTCAACAGACCTTAAGCCGGGGCTACTATCCCATGACCTTACTGCGCATCTGGTTTCAATCAGGTGTATTTATGTGGATACCCCACTTTACAATAATAAACTCTATTTTAATCCCTCACACACCGGACACTGCGTCCATAATTTTTAGTCAGATTGCTTACTGTAAGAGTTGTAGCATCATTAGAAATGCCATAATTCTGAAGATATGCGTCATCCCAATCAGTGTATACCCACCATGAAGCATGAAGGCCCATATTTGCAAAAACCCCTGCAGGTAGAGAAAAATACTTCCCAGAACGTGAACCAGCAGGTACTGCTGTGAAGCCACTTGAGTTGGTTGCGCCAGTATTTGGGCTATTCCAATGTGCCGTTCCTGTTTCCTTCATTTTTCCACCTGCGACATCACTCCCACCAAGAAACTCTGCGAGGGTATCCCATTCTAAACTAGTGGGTACATGCCATCCGATTGGAGCAAGTTTACCGGTGAAAACAACGTTACCAGTATACAGTGCTCCATACGGTATTTTATTAGAGATCTTATTGTCATACCAACAGTAACCAGCCGTATCCATATTGTCCCAAGATGCGGAGTCGGGTAAATGTGAAATCGCTGACCCGTCATTATACCTCGTCGTCCTCAAATTCTCCGCCATCCATACCTGATCTCCTATTATCACAACATCGTACTCATTATCTTCAACGTCTTTCACGATCCATTTCGCATAAAGTGTGACGGCTGCATTTACTATGTCGGATGAGAAATTCCACTTATTTTGGCACTCTTTTTCTTTGTACCATCCGGCGAATGAACAGGCGGTAAACGATGGTTGTGAAGGCTGTTCGACCGTGTTTCCCTGTGCAGCCTGTCTGGTCTGAACGGAGGGGGAGCCGCCGTTGGCATCGAAGGTAACGGTGGTGAGTTCCTTCCACTTTGCAAAAAGCGGCAGATCGGCAGCACCCATGGTATAGTCGCTTCCCGCGGCATAGGTAGTGCCGGTACCGCCGCTGTTGGTGTTCCAGCCGTCAAAGACATATCCCGCACGCTGGAGATTGCCGGCCGTTGCCAGCGCCACCGTCTCCTGGTATTCAACTGTTTGCGAAGCAGGAGTGGTTCCGCTGCCGCCGTTCAGGTTGTAGGAAATGACGTACTCCCCTATCTGCCACCGCGCGTAAAGCGTTACTGCCGCGGCGGGCATGGTGAACTTGTCGCCGGGCGCGTAATCGACGCCGGTTTCCTGCGAGGTCTTTTTCGTATTCCAGCTGACGATTGTGTAGCCCGTCTTTGCCAGATTGCCGAATGCGGCGACGGTCACTTCGCTGCTGTAAGGACGCGATACCGCCGCCGGAACGCTTCCTCCGGAATAGCCGTTTCCATCATACGTCAAGAGATAGGAGTTGATGTCCCATTTCGCGAAAAGCACGGTTACGCCTTTTACCGATTCGGTTGCGAAATTCCATGTATTGGTGCAGTCCTCTTCCTTATACCATCCTTTAAATGTATATCCCGTTCTTGACGGTTCTGCCGGTGCGGTGATCTTACTTCCGTAGGCGACCTTGAGCGGATCGATGGAGGTTCCACCCTGCACGTCGAACGACACCGTGAAGCTGTCGATAACCCAGATTGCATGGAGGGAATCGGTTTTGGCATTTTTGATAAGTGTGCTTCCCACGGCATAGGCCTTCCCGTTCCCGTTGGAGGCTGTGTTCCAAACGGTGAACGTATGGCCGGTTTTCGACAGGTTGCCGGTATTGCCCTTGACCGTCACCGTATCCCCGGCTTCGTAGGTGCCCTCATCCACGGGAACCGATCCTCCGGTACTGCCGTTGCCCAGGTAGAGAACCTTATAGGTGGGATTCGCCGTCCAGCGGGCATACAGCGTTACATCCGATGCAGCCATGGTAAAGGTCGCGCCGGCGGCATAGCTCGTTCCGCTTCCG
>JAFGHA010000302.1 GCA_016930275.1 Chitinispirillaceae bacterium | reverse complement strand
CATCCTGACGGGTGCCGGGTGGGGACACGGGGTGGGGTTATGTCAGATCGGAGCCGCGGTAATGGCCTGCAGGGGGATCGGGTATCGGGAGATTCTGCGGCATTACTATCCGGGGAGTATGGTTGAGCGGTTGTATGATTGATGAAAAATGGTGAATATTTTCAGGACGCCCCCACCTCATCTCTCACCGTCACCATTTCATTAGCTGTTTAAACGACACTGCAGAAACCCGTTCATCGTCCTCAGAGCCACCGCCTGTTTTTCATACGTTACCACTGGCACTGGTCCTGAATCTTCAAATGTTTGTTTTCCTGCGGAGAGCACTTCCGGGTGATTCGATGCAGGTTGAATACCAATCCCGCCCTGCCGGTACATGCCACCTTTCAAGAGGTTTCACGTTGAGCCGACGCCCTCCGGGTGACGGTTCGTGCCGGGTAGCGTAATGGTAAAGGTAGTGCCTTTGCCTTCGGTGGAAGAGACGGAAACAGTACCGTTATGATTATTGACGATATTCTTAACGACTGCAAGTCCCAAACCGCTTCCGTTCGACTTAGTCGTAAAAAACGGTATGAAGATATTTTCCGCAACTTTTTCAGGCATTCCACGACCGTCATCGGAGACTGAGATGGTTATTTGCCGATCGATCCGGTTTACTTCTCCCGAGACGGTAACGCGAACTTTCTCATCGCTGGTCTGGCGTGCGTTTATAAAAAGATTTAAAAATACCCGCATTAATTGATGTGAATTTCCCGATATTACCGGGAGAGTGTCAATGTTTTCGAATTGTATATCAAGATCGGAACCGTACTGAACGATAGTGGCGGATTCACGGATAATTTTTCCGATGTTGCATAAGGTTATATCATCTTCTGCGTCGTTGAAGATCACACTGAATTGTTTCAGGATATCAGCAGCCATGCGTGCCGCCTGAGTGGATGAGCGGAGGGTCATATGTGTTTTATCGGTAAGCGATGAATCCATATCGAGCATTGAGAGATGCAGAGTAATGGTATTGAGCAGGTTGTTGAAATCGTGAGTAATTCCCCTTGTCAACTGCTCAAGCGTTGTCACTTTATGTGCTTTATGCAGTTCCGATTCAATTTGTTTGTAATAGGTCAGATTACGGCATAATACCAGAGTGGCAGGGATCGCCCTTTTGTGATAAGTGAGTGTCGAAAGTACGCATTGCACGGGGACGGTGGTTCCCGTTTTTCCGGTTACCGTGGATTCAATTTGACAGATTTCGGTCAGGACACCCAGTTTCTGATCAGTAAGTGCTGAAATAAACTGTTCCTCCCGAAACAGTAGGGATACCGGTTTCTCGAATAGTTCCTTTTCACTGTACCCGGTCATGGTGCATATCGATGTATTGACCTTCATCAGGTTCCCGTCATTTCCAATGATTACCAGACCATCATCCATCGAAGAGAATACTTCTTCCATAATCAGAGACGGCGGCAGGAATAAACGGTAACGGATTATAAGATATCCCATAAGGATCGCGGCAATGATAATTACAAGACCGTTGAGATAAAAGGCATCAATTATACGAAAACGTTTCAGCAGGGAGAGCATGATGAGTACCAGCATCGTCTGGGTGAAAAACGAAGAAAACAACCGGATTTTTTTACGCTCGTCACCCATGGTTTTTTTATAGTATACCCATAACAGGCTTATTACTGATGTGCCTAAAAGAAGCGCCCAGGCGAGGTGGAATTGTGACAACGCTGTTGGAAATGCATTGTCGAATACCCACCCATTCCCGGTATGAATGAGCATTCTATGCTTATCGTATGACAGCAGAAATACTCCCGAAAAAAATATCGCCGGCATATAAGCGATACTCCATGCAACGAAACGGTTGAGGCGGCACCAGACCCCTGTATAAAACATTATGAAATGGAGAAATATTGCAAGCACCAAAGGGCGGAGAAAGCTTGCATTGGCCCAGAATACCGCATCGGACATCGAAGCGGCGCTGCGCATTTCACCTTCACAGAAAAGCCGGTAGGTAACGAAGAGTGCGGCGGCGAAGAAAAGTCTGTTAAGGTACCCTTTCCTGTTATTGAGATACACGTAAACACCGAATGAAAAAATACCGAAGGGAAAAACGGTAAAAAGCACTTTGATAAGATTGTCGGTCATTGCAGTCGATGCTGATAAGTTGCGCAAAATGGATTGAAAGCACGGTAATTATACTATGAAGGGAAATTAATGTCAATTTGACGGGAGATAACCAATACATATAGTGTCGGCTGCAGACCAGGGCCGGAGATCCACCGTATCGAATTTACTCCTCTACAGCCATTGCCGGATGGTGAGACAAACGGCATTCGCATTGTAACGGATTCGGAGGGCAGTAAAACGAACGTACCGAAGGATCCGATCGTACCAGCTGCTTTCAGAGTACAAATCCTTTCTTATTTGCGCAAAGCCTCTGATAGGTTTTAGGGCTATGAAAAGCGAATGCATGGCTTTTATCTCGAACGTGTTTCAGCTTTCCCATAGTCCAAAACAGGGAATTACCAATCAGACACGGAATCATTCATCATTCTTATTAACGGTCTCATAGTATTCTGCACGGATGATGGAATACCGGTACGTTTTGCCGTCATCCCGGCGAACGCCGGGATCCAGTGGAGTGAAGGTGAAACGCGCGTTTCTCTTCCGGACTCCGATTTTCACCGGAGTGACGTTGTGCATTCAATTCGAAGGCAGTTAATAATTCCAGACATCAGATAAACCGAATAAAAAAAACGGTCGTCCCCACGCCACCGGACGACCGTCTCCCCCTCCATCCCACCTGCGGCACGAACACCGTTGTCACAGGCGATGGATGCGCCCCCCTGTCCCCTACCGAACCAGTTGCAGTTTTACCAGTTGCCGGTATTCTCCTGTCTCCAGCATCGCGAAATAGAATCCCGACGGCAGCCGTATGCCGCTTTCCGTGCGGAAATCCCAGCGTGTCAGAAAATTCCCGCCTCCAACCACGTCGTCAACGAGTTTACGGACCAGCTTTCCGCTCGCGTCGAATACTCTGATCCGGATTCTTTGCGGTGAAGCTCCGGGAATCGCATACCGCAACATGACCGCCGCACCGTTCGGTTCCATCTGAGCGGTAAAGGAATACGCGGTCGGTTTGACGGCGATTTTATCTTCGGCGACCTTCGTATTGGGCTCGATCACCAGCATCGACGTGTAGGGCGTGATGATACTGTACTTTTTTCCAAGCGTTTTCACATTGTCCACCAGTTCCTGCTGCTCACCGGCAACGGCGATTTCTCCCAGCAGGTAGTCGATTTTCGATGATGCCCACATGCGGGGAACGAACGGCTGATTCTCCTGCGTCGCATCGAATTTAAGTTGTTCGGTAACCGTAACGGTCTCCGATTCTTTTTCACCGGTAAATAATACTTCGGAAGTCGTTTTCGTACGGAACCTTCCAAGCACCGACAATTGCGTTCCGGCAAAGAGACTCGGCAGAGTACGCGGATACACATCGTACGGGCTGATCCCGTCGTATTCCATTGTAATATTCTTGAGCAGCGGATACGAAATTCTCCGCATGAATCCCGAAAGTACCGGTTCGATCGCCGCATCACCCGGAATTGCGAAATAGGCACCGCTATTCTCCGCCGCCATCCGTTTCAGGATCGCCGCGTCGGGCTCCTCCCCCACACCGAACGGATATACCGATATATCATCCGTATTGAGTTCTTCGAGGAGCGCCAGAATCCGTGTATCGCTCGTTTCCACCGGCCAGGTCGGTTTCCCGTCGGTGAAAAACACGATCACGTTCGCGGCATCATCGCTCCAGGTGCAGTCGAATGCCTCGTTGAGGGCACCTTCGTAGTTGGTAAGCCCCGCTTCGGAAAGAGCGTCAATGAACTCATGGGCGTCCAGCAGGTTTTCCTCGGTTGCTTTCACCATGTCGTCGTGGAATTTCTGTACTCCCGAACTGAAAGCCAGAATGGAAAACCGGTCTTTTTCGGAGAGCATATCGACCATCGCCCCGAGTGCCTTGCGCAACTGAACGATTCTGGTTCCCGACATACTGCTCGAAACATCGGCGACAATCGCCACGTTTTTCGCAAGTACCGTTTCGGTCGCGGGATTGTGCGGCGGGGTTACCCAGAGCAGAAAGTAACCGTCATCACCCTCGGCATCGAAAAACATGTCCTCTCCGGTTCCCGGATTGTACACCAGATGATTAAGTGCGAAGGTTTCATCCTCAAACTGATATTCAATCACCAGATCGGTTTCGCTGTGCGCGTTTTCATTACCGTATACGAATGAATAATTGCGGTCGTCCTCACGGGAAAGTGCGAGCTGCGTTCCCGATTTGTGTGTGGTTGACGACAGTGAAATAATCGGTTTCTGTGTTGTGATGGTACCCTTGATCGAGGCACGCTCCACCGGCTTTGCCGACAAGTTCGCCGTTTTCATATAAAAACCGTAATCAACACTTCCATCCTCATAGGGCAGCAGCTCCGCATAGGTGATCTCGATGCGACGCTCACTCATCTCTTTCCCGTTGGGTTCTATCGGAAAAACGGAGAGTTTGAAGACATTGTCGCCCATATATTCCAGAAGCGCCGGATCAATCGTCTTGCGTACAATGCTCTCATACACCGCCCGGGCGGTGTCCCGTTCCATCACATCTCCCACCACCCGCACGCCGTTGATCCAGAGCGCGAGTTCAGTGACAACAGCCCCTTCAGGCAGCGGAAATATGAACACACCTTCAAGACGACTCGACGTCTCATTCTTGAAAGTATGATCGACATGAGTCACGGCCATCTGGTCGGTAATCGTTACATCGGCATCGTATTTCTTGAGCCAGAGCGGTGTACCGGTGGTATTTGTCTGCGCGCGGCGCGCATAAAGCGCTCCCACCGCATAAACCGGGACTTCAGCAAGCAGCAGTACCAGCAGAGCTAAAACCAGTTTTTTCATGACAGCCTCCTTATCGGGTGTTCTGGTAATTCTTTTCCTACTTAAAGAATATACAGGAAGCAGGGGTGCTGAAAAGGTGGGTTAAGCAGATTCCGTTTTCTGCTGGAAAACAGTAGTATGAATAATTGCAAGGAGTTATAAAATAATAAATTGTAATTGATTCAATTTTGCTGAAAACAGGAGTACTATACCGGTTCTGCCGTTTTCCGGTACTGTTGTCGGCTCATATTGACATGATTTCTCGGTCGGCCCGATGAGCGATAGATGAATATCGTTTCGCCGGGCGAGCGCTGTATCGAGCCTGTGGTCCTTAAACGCGTTGAGGTGTCGAGGCGTACGTCAGAGTATCGGGACCAGCTTACTGATGCATCAGCCTACACCCGGTTACAAAAGTTCTCCGCAGTCCACTCTACTGACACTAAAACCGGCGGTTTCGCAGTATTTACTTTCAGATCCTGGGTGTATTAAGCGGATATTCCATATATATTTCTCAACGATGAAGATGGATCTGCAATTATAGTTTTTACCAACCGGGGAGCACCATTCCCATGAATACAACAGTACTGTGTGCAGGCACCTATGTTGTCGACATCATTACCGGGGACCGGTCACTCCAAACAGCGGCTGCCATACAACCGTCAGTTCAAATCCCGGAGGAAACGCCCTTAATGTTGCCGTTGATCTGGCGAATCTCAGCATTGCCGGCGGGAGGCGGCCTATTGCAAAGACTTGTTTTTTATTGTAACGGTATCCCCAGCCCGATACCTCACATTTCGCCGGTACATCCCTCAGTCACCTTCGGTGACAGCTCCCCTGTCAGGGGAGCCTTACCCTTGAAAAACCTCCCCTCTGTTAAGGGGTGGTGACTCCGCCGATCCGGAGCCGGAGGAGTCTTCAAAATGAGGAAACGTAGAACCAAGAGCAAAAATCAGTTTTTCATCTCAACAAAATTCAGGATCGCTCCCCAGTATTTTACGGAATCAACCATCTCCAGATCGTTATGATGTCCGCGTTCAATTTTCACGAGGGTCTTTTTACCGTTCAATTTTCCGTACAACTTCATACCCATCGAAAAAGGAGCCGTTTCGTCATCGGTTCCGTGGAGAATGAGCACCGGCGCGGTGATGTTGACGCACTTTCCGATGTTATCGAACGGATTCCCCATAAACGGTGTCAGAAACCCGATTCCCATTTTTCTTCCCATATCGTTCCCGGATGTCATCGGGGTGATCAGTATAACCCCGGCGCAGCGAAGATTCTGCGCAATCTCGACAGCCGGCGCGGAACCGATTGACCGGCCGCAGATGAAAATACTGTCGACCGGATACTTCAGGGTGTCAATCACGTACCGCAATGCCGCAGCGGCATCCCGGTAGATACCCTTTTCTGTCGGAAATCCCGAACTTTCACCGTATCCCCGATACTCGACACCGAACGCATTCATTCCCGCCCTGCAGAACCCTGCCAGTTCAGGCAGACACTGATCGATATTCGATGCGTTGCCATGGAAGTACAGCACGATCTTTTTCGTATTGTTCGGTTGAAGATATACGCATGAAAGTTCCACTCTTTTACCGGAAATGACCGGTACCCGCCGGATATGAGGAGGGAACGAATCCGAGGGAATCGTATGAACTCTATCGGGGAAGAAGGTCAGCTTGCTGACGATAAATGAGCAGCCGGAAAGAGAAAGGAGGATCACCGGGAGCAGCAGTTTCAGCAGCAAAACATCCCCCGCCCTGACGGTATCCGGTTCTTTCGACTCCATCCGGATCGGTCTTACACCACCTGCTGTTCCGAGCGGAACTTCGCCGGGGTCTGGTGGTTGAAACGTAAAAAGAACTTTTCCATTTCCGCCTGCGAGTGAAACCCGCATGCCAGTGCGATCGTCTCCTCCGAGCAGTGCGAGGAACGGAGGCGTTCCTTGGCGATCTCTATGCGTGCATACATCATGTAGTCGTGAAACGTCATTCCGGTCGTCTTCCGCAGCAGGGTATTGAGTTTTTTCGGAGTCATCTCCAGCGCCTTGGCCGCGGCATCGATGGATACACTCGCGATGACGAAACTGTCAAGCACTTCTCTGATGGCGGTGAACTGCTGGCGGTCCTCATCGGACTGTTCGGCGATATTCTTGATTGCCGGACGGGTAAAAAACATGACGACAGCCGCGATAAGCAGCGTGACAAGAAGGCCCCCTCCGAAGGCTACCGAACCGAAGAGTACCCGGCTCATATACACCGGCCGCTCCTGCATCAGAAGCTCCCCCCACAGATACGGGCTGTAGGTTTCGTACACCGATGCGTTAACCCACGAGGTCCGTTTCACCTCCTTGGCCGAAGCCAGTGTTTTCACCACAAGATTGCAACTGAGGGATTGCGGCAATTTATCACCGAATACAGCAATCGGCAGCGGACAATAGATTGAAAAACCTTCACCCTCGGTCATGGTTACTTCCGCCTTGATATCCGCGGGTGAGGTACTGGTCTGAAACGAGAAACTGCCGCTGTCGTTGGGTACCGGTTTGTAGATGATACGATACGGCTTTCCGTTAAGCGGAACTGAAAACAGAAAAACATCTTTTCCGGGGAACGGTTTGCGTTCCTTCTGCGGATCGAGAAGAATTTCGCACCCCTGTGAAGCGAGCTGTTCAGGTGAGAGTTTTCCGGTAAATTTCGGGTCGAGCACATGCACCAGAAAAGCAAGTTCCTTCTCATTCCAGTATATCAAAGCTTTGATCGAGACCCCCGGTCGCGGAGCAGGAAGTGCTATCGGTTCACCCTCGATCTTTTTAGTTCCGGCAAAAGCAAAGGGAACCTGATGTTTCAACCGTTCCACTTTCTGATGGAGGAAAAACACTCCCTCCTGCCGGGCGGCAACAAGATCACCGTTGGATAATTTTGCCTCAGCCAGAAACGATGCACCGGAGAACAACTGGTTGGGAATCTCACTGACGTCCCACTCAATCAGATAGGGCGAGCGGGAAACGGTACCGATACTGATGACCGTGGGCGTATCCGCGCCTGCGGCAAAATAACGGGCCTGGAATTCCACCTTCCGGATGCTCCGTTTACAGTCATTTTTTTCCACCTCAAGCGTGCACACCGGAGCGGTGATGGAACTTCCGGTAACCGGCCTGACAAAATTGATGCATTCCTGCGCGGCAGCAGTACCCCAAAAAACGGTTAGCAGGGCAAAACCACCCGTCCGGACTATACCCGAAATTTTTCTCATTACGTTACACTCCTGCGGATATCAAACCGCTTCTGCACGGAAACTGCGTTTCTCACTATTCGTGAGCATAGTTCGATGGAGAATTATATATGGTGTATAAAATAATGAGTGTAATGGAAGAAGTAAAACGTTGTTGCACCGGAGCTTATTCTTGTGAATGCGAAATGAAGGAGGAATATGGGCGCAGCTGGACTCGAACCAGCGATCTCCGCGATGTGAACGCGGCGCTCTAACCAACTGAGCCATGCGCCCGTGATCTCTCAAAAATAGCACCGGGAGTGGATTGAGTCAATTTTTCACAATAAAAGTCACCACTATGGTGTAATACTGGTAATTGTGTTATTTTTCCGGTTTACCTTTTTCGTCGGAAAGTTGCAGACCATGTGGTTTAAAGGCTGCCTTTTAACGCTGTTATCAATATCGCTTTGCAGTGCAGCTATCGAGGGGAACCCGTATGCGAGTGTTACGGAGGATCTTATGATTTCTCCGGTATCGGCAGCAATGGGTGGATCGATTCTCAGTACCGGCAGCGGGACTACGGTCGAATCTTCTCCGGGAAATCTTCCCTTCGACACACTCAACCGACTCTCACTGGCTTACGCCGGTTTCTACCAGAATCTCTTCAGTACCTCTATGGCAACCTACAGCGGTCAGCCGATGAAAAATATCGGGGTGAGTCTGATGATCGGGTATGTGTATATCCCGAACATTCTTGATACCCGGGCGAGTACAACAACAGAATCCGGAGAACTCAGCGAAGCGAAGATATCCGTATTTTCAGCATCGAAGATTCTCATGCGGGCGGGCATCGGCCGATCGTTCACCATTTCGCCGAAAATTTCACTCGGTACAGGGATTGCGATTAATGCCAAACGGTGGCGACTCCCGGAAACCGGATACGGAATCGGTTGTGATGCGGGCGCTACCGCGCTGTTTCCCCGCACGGGCATATCCACGGCTGTTGTTGTGGAAAATATCACCTCCAGTTATATCTACTGGAACGAACAGTATCAGGCACGTTCCTATCCGCATCTGCGCCTTGGAGCAGGCTGGTCCAGCGAGATACCCTATATTTACGGATCCATGCGGATCAGTTACGCGTCACCCGACCTGCTGGCCAACGACGGTATCAATACGTACACCTCCACCGAAACCGAAAACGATAATATCATACAGACTCCCGGCCATGAAGAAGTATACAAAAACCCGTCGATTCTTTTTACTCAGGGAAGAGCCGGCATAGAATACACCATCATGAAAACCGTCGCGCTGCGCGCGGGATACTCCGGAAACAAATTCGGTTTTGGCGGTGGTGTATATTTATTGAACGGACGCGCCGGAATCGATTTCGCCTATCTGGTGCATGAACTTGCCGGCACCTATCAGCTTGCGGTCCGGTACGCCTGGTAATTTACCGCAACGCACATTCAACGCCGAACATTTTCCCTTGTGAGTACAGATGCCTCCACCGGAAGAGTGTTTGATTCTGATTGCCGATACTGACCTGGACTGGTGCTCGCGCATGAGTAGCAACCTGCTTATGATGCGGTACAGAACGGCGCTTGCCCACAACGGCAGACAGGCGATCGAGATGATCGTTCAGCTGCACCCCCAAATGGTCGTCTGTGATCTGGAACTCCCTCCCGAGGATGTCGACGGTATTTTCGCTGCAGCAACCGCAAGCCGGTTTTCCATTCCGATAATAGTCACCGCAACCGATACCGCTTCTGAAGACGGCCCCGCTTCACGAGCGTTGAAAAACGGTGCTTTCGACTGCCTGACAAAACCTTACAGTACCGATCTGCTTGTCAGAAAAATCGAGCAGTCACTACAGATCGACGTACGTTCATTCGAACATGGACTTCTGCACGATTTCTCTACTTTTTTCAACCGGATAAGCAGACTCGACAGCGCCTCCGATCTCGAAACACTGCTCGATATTTCTTTCGATTATTTCCTTCAGATCAGCCAGGCCGACGGCGCGACACTGCGACTGTTCGAACGGGAAAAGAACAGCTGGCTGAAGGTTCGTGAGAAAACAGCCGGTGACGTTCCATTCGATGAAACAGTTCTCGCAGGACTGTTGGGTAAAGTGACCGCAACCGGCCAGACCGGTACCGAACTTTTCAAACCGGCGGGAGGCTCCGCGTTCAGAAGCGGCAGTCAGCCGTCGGCTCCATTCGCTCTGCTGGCGGTTCCGCTGAAGTCGGGAAACGACATCAAGGGAATAATCGTTCTCGAGCGAACCGGTCCCGCCACCCCGTTCACCACCGCCGACCGGCAGGCGGTCGAGATCGTAGCAATCCAGGTGGGCAATGCACTCGTCAATTCACAGCTATACGAAACCGTCAACCGGAAACTGCTCGACCTGCAGATCATTTCGTCGTATTCCGAAAAGCTGATGGGTATGGTCGACAAATACGATGTCATCAGAGCGCTTTTTGAAACAGCAGCCCGTCATTTCGACGTCGACTTCATGGGGTTTCTGGTGGAACAGCGCCGCACCCATGAGTTTCTCTACTGGTCACGTCATGCCGTCGACGAAAAATTTCTTCAGGAGTTCTGCAACGAAACCGTTGCCGTCTACAACCGCGCGGCAGAGGCCTCGCCCCGGCGCAAACGGACCGTATTTCACAACATCAATCTCGACGGTTTTCCGGGCGACCCGAAGCTCCTTCCCACGCTCTCCCTGCGGTACGTCGTGCCGCTCTGCTGGGATGAGCTGCGCTTCGGTGCGGTGTTCTTCGGCGCCGTGGTGGAACCGCAGCAATCATCCGGAAAACTCGCGCTGCTCTCCAGTATCGTCGGTCAGACCCGTATCGCGCTGACCAATACGAAACTCTACAGCGACATGAAGGAGAACTACATCCGTACCATTAAAGCCCTCGCGATCGCCGTTGATGCCAAGGACACCTATACGCACGGCCACTCCGAAAACGTCATGAACATCGCCGACGAAATCGCCCGGGAACTGAGCATCGACGAAAAAATGATCGGCAGCATACGTGATGCCGGACTGCTCCACGACATCGGCAAAATAGGTATCCCCGGGTATATTCTCAATAAACCCGGCCCGCTCACCTACGAGGAATTCAACGGTATCATGAAAACGCACAGTACGCTCGGTGCGAATATCGTCCGTGAAGTTCCCTTCCTGCGCGATCTGTACAAAATGATCCTGTATCATCATGAGCATTACGACGGCAACGGTTACCCCGATGGTCTGCGGGGAGAACAGATACCGCTGGGCGCACGGATACTGCATGTTGCCGACGCGTTCGAAGCGATGACCTCGAACCGGCCCTACCGGAACAGCCTGGGAAGAACCGAGGCGATCCGCCGCCTCAGGGAAGAGAGCGGAAAACAGTTCGATCCTTCAATTATCGCCGCATTCATGCGCGTTGCCGAAAAGAAACACTGGCTTACCGATGAAACACCGACCGACGTCACGAAAACTCCCGCCGGCTGACCGATTTTCCGGCCGACACCACCATCCCGAAAGGATTACAATGGTATCAAGAATTATCTGTTGCGCACTGCTGCTGTATATCGTTTCCTGTCAGAAGAAACCGCGTGAAGGCGTTGCCGTAGTTGTCAACGGTTACGAAATCCCGACCGCACAGGTGATGCAGACCGCCGAACTGCTCCGTGAAAGCATGGTGGCCGCATATCCCGAAAAAGCAGTGGAAGGAATCGGCAATGAACTGCTCGCCGGCGCGGCACAGCAGCTTATCGCTCATCGCCTGCTCCTCGAAGAGGCTCAGAAGCTGGGGATCACCACCGACAGCGCGGCGGTTGACAGCATGTACGATATGCTGCGCAGCCGTGTTCCCGACCAGGCCTCCTTTGAGCGGGAACTGATCAAAATGGGCGAAACGAAAGAGAGCCTCCGCGAACAGATCAGCGAGGGCATGCGTCTCGAACAACTCATGAAACGTCTGTTTGCATCCGGCCGTCAGGTGGATTCCCAGGAGTGCCGGGAATTTTACGAGAAGAACAAGGATAAATACACCGGTACGGCACGGATACGGGCAAGTCAGATATTCCTGCCCTTTACCGATTCCATGCCGGAAACCGAAAAACAGGCGCTCCACACTTCGGCCGCGGAAATCAGGCATAAGATCGAATCGGGAACACCGTTCGCTGAATGTGCGAAAAAGCATTCAAAAGGTCCGGGAGCACTTGACGGCGGCGATATCGGCTGGTTCAAAAAAGGGGATCTGAAGAAAGAACTCGAAGAACCGCTGTATCAGATGAAAAAAGGAGAGACCAGTGATATCATTTCCACCGGAATCGGTCTTTTCATTCTGCAGAAAACCGACGAGGAAGCGGAAAAACAGCTTCCCTACGAAGAAGTCGCCGAACGGGTGCGGTTTCTGCTCGAGATCAGGGAACGGAACCGTCAGATCGGTGACCACCTCGACAGTTTACAGAAGCTGGCTAAAATCGAGTTTGTCGACACATCGCTCGCACAGGCGCCACGCCTCTCTCCCGAGCTTCTTCAGGGGTTGCCGCAGTGAGGGGTACTTAAAACGAAGACGGGGGGACGGGGAGACATGGAGACCAGGTGAAATTTTGTCTCCCAGTCTCCCTGTCTCCCTGTCTCCCTGTCTCCCAGTCTCCCTGTCTCCCAGTCACCTTGTCTCCCAGTCACCTTGTCTCCCCGTCCTTTTTATCACTGTCAATCTTCTCGAGACGAAACTTCCCGTACTTGAGTTTGAGATCGTGCAGTTGGTAGGTATCGTCGTCGGGGCGCATCCCCGCCTTGAAGAGGGTATCCATCATCTCCAGCTGTTCCACCGCCTTGCGCAGTTTTTTCTCGTCGGCGGTGAATACTTCCGCGAGTTGCCGCTTTACGGAAGCTTCTTTTCCGGCCCGGTTGATCATCCGTATCCCGTACGGGCCGAGTTCCTGTTTGAACGCATATGAGTGCGCCCTGAAAGAACGGTTGATCCGTGCAGTTTCCACGAGGCGTTCACTCCCCCACCACAGAAAACGCACCGCAATGGCGACAAGCAGACCGAACCACCAGGAATGGACCAGAAATAAAGCACCCGCAATGCCGGTCGCAACGGAGAGATAGAACCGGTAGAATGACAACAGCCACATAGCTTACTCCTGCAGCATTCCCCTGATGGTTATGGCGATCAGGCGTGCGGCACTCTCGCTGATCCGCACCTGCTGCCGGGGAAGGGGTGCGGATGCGGCAGGCGGCCGGACCGTGGCGGTGCGGACAGCCGGATCGGTACCGGACAGAGCGACGGTTTTCTTTTTGACAAACTGAAGCGTACGCTGGTCGATAAACGGATTTTTCGCAAGCCGTTTGTATTCATCGGGAGTAAAGTACTGCTTTCCGGATTTCTTCACACCCGCATCTCCCGATCGAGTATTTCATTAATGAACCGGTCGATTGAAACCGGATAATAGGTGAAGTGGGGACAGAAGATAAGGCCGCTCCGGGTGTTTTCCTGCCGCATCAGCTGATCATCCATCCGGCTGAGATACTCTTCAGGGCTGTTCTCGCGGTGAAACAAACTGAATCTGGTACTCTCAATTTTCATATTCTTTTTTCCGGAGTAGGCAAACGAGAACATCCGTCCCTCGATATCGCTGTCGAACGTCCCGGCATCGAACACGTCACCGAACGTTTCCTGAAGCATTCCGGGAGAAATGACGAACTTCGGTGATACATTGATTGTACCATTGATTTCCACGGTATGTTCACGATTTTCATCATTCGGAGCGATCAGAACATACGGCAGTTCATGATACCCCGATATTATCCCGGAAATGGGTTTCCGGAGAATGCGGGTGGTCGCATAAATCTCACGTAGAAAATCCTGTTGATTGGAATCGGGCATAGTTGAATTATTCGCTTATCGCTGTGCGGATACCTGGTGAAGCGACGGTCAATTTATCGAAAGTACCTTGTACTTCAATACTCCACGCGGTGCCTGAACCTCGATGATGTCATCCACTACATGGCCGAGCATCGCTTTACCTACCGGCGAATCGACCGAAATTTTTCCCTCGGCGGGATTGGCTTCAACCGACCCGGTGAGAAGATACTCGATCTCTTCCTCAAAATCAAAATCCCAGAGCGTGACCCTCGCACCGATGAATATCTTCCCGCTCTGACCGGCATCGGGATTGATAACCTGAATATTCGCCACCTGATCCTCCAGCTCCCTGATCCTGATTTCATTTAGAGACAATGCATGCTTGGCGGCTTCATATTCGGCATTTTCACGCAGATCACCAAAGGACCGGGCATGGTCGAGCTGTTTGGCGATCTCCCGTCGACGTGTGGTTTTATGATACTCGAGGTCCTTCTGGAGTTTCACCAATCCTTCGGCGGTAACGTAGGTTTTTTCCATATAATCCCCCCGCTTTCAGCGAACCGTATTGTCCGCGGAAAGTTCTCCTTCCCGAAAAAAGGTACCGGATGCCACTGTAATTTTCATTCTGTACCGTCGGATCGGACATGCAGTGCATCGTTCGACGGAATTATGCTGCAGCGCGCAGCTTTCAGATTTCGGTTCCGTCATGATCGACCACTCAATATAAAAAAAGCACGGTTGAAACAACGTGCCGAAATCCACTGATCATGAAGTACCTGTTTTAATAAAACTACATAGCGGTCGTTTTTTTTGCAACGAACACTTTCTTTGCCGGATAATCGAATATACTTTGTAACTACTCCGGTATTCAGCAGTCATCCCGCCATTGCGGGTAGAATTCAAACTTCTCATAGAACAGACAGTTTTTTTCTGACTTCTGACTTCTGGATCCTGAGTTTCTGAACTATGGATACCGTAGCAGTTACGACGCATTAACAAAGAGCGGATTGATTTTTCACCTCTGAACAGGAGCATTCATGAGCAGAGTGGCACAGTTGCAGGAGTTTATTGCACGATACGATTCGGTTCTTATCGCATTTTCGGGTGGTGTTGACAGTACCTTTCTGGCAAAAGTCGCGGCGGAAGTTCTCGGAGAACGGGTGCTGCTTGTAACCGCCACCTCCTGCACCTACCCCGCTTCCGAACTCGCCGATGCGAAACGCCTCGCCGCCGATCTCGGCATACGGCACAAGGTAATCGTATCCGAAGAAATCGATATACCGGGATTTGCGCAGAATACGCCTGATCGCTGCTATCACTGCAAACATGAACTCTTCTCACATCTGCTCGCCATCGCGCGGGAGGAGGGTCTGGCCGCCGTATTCGAGGGGAGTACCGTTGACGATCTTTCCGATTACCGACCCGGCAGACGGGCAATAAAGGAACTGGGTATCGTTTCTCCCCTGCTTGAAACAGGATTTACAAAAAAGAATATCCGGCACTGCTCCGAAGAGCTCCATCTTGAAACAGCCGTCAAACCTTCATACGCCTGTCTGGCATCCCGGTTTCCTTATGGCGAAACCATCACCCGCGAAAAACTGAAGCGGGTAGACGCCGCCGAGGAAGCGATGAAAAAACTGGGCTTCAGACAATTCCGGGTACGCAGCCATGAAGATTGTGCCCGTGTGGAAGTCGCTCCTGAAGAAATCGACCGGGCCTGGGCGCAACGCACACCCATCGACGAACTTTGCCGAAACGCGGGTTTCGTCTATACGGCACTCGATCTCCGGGGATACCGTACCGGCGCCATGAACGAAGTCCTGCCGAAAACCGCCGGATAATCCCGGTCACGCTACTCCTTTTCCACCAGGCATACCGGCGTTTCACCGTACCGGTTTCGGGTAGGATTTTAATTATCCCGAACCTATTTTTGCAGTATCTATACACGATGACATGAGTGGTCGCGAATAACTTTCAACTGCCGCTCATGGTGAGCTGAGTTTACCCTGAGCGGAGCCGAAGGGAACCATGACAATTTATCCTTCGACAGGCTCAGGATGAGTGCGTGTTTTCAATTTATTCCGACGTTCCGTAAAAACGTATGCACCAGGGAAAATAAATGGCGAAATTAGCAACGCTGGGTCCTGTCGACCCGTTCACCGCTCACGCTGCGGCATTATACAAAACATCGCATCCGGAGATCGAGACCCTGCAGTATTGCACATCGGTCAGGAACGTCTTCCGGGCCGTCGGCGACAGTTGCGAATCGGGAATCGCTCCGCTTGAAAACATGATCGACGGCCATGTGGTACCGGTTCTTGAGCTGCTTTTGCAGAGCAATTACACCATTATTGATGAATGCATCATCAGCGCCGCCTATGGCTGCGTCGCACGATGCGATAAACGCGGCGCCATCCGGACCCTCTACACTCCCTGGAATTCCCGGGGGGAATGCTCGGAGTTCATCGCATCGCTGCAGTCGGTTACCCTGTGCGGGGTTTCCGACGGAGACGAGGCACTCAGTAGGATGAGTATTAATGATCCTTCCGCGGCGGCACTGCTGCCGTTCTGGATGCTTCCTGAAAACGAATATCCGCTCGTCCTGCCGAACGTCAACGATTATACCGCTGCCACCACCCGGTACATCATTTTCGCCGAACAGGAGCAGCCGTATAGTGCCGGGCAAACGTACAAGACCTCCATTGTGGTGCTCGAAGCCGACGACCGCCCCGGTGTGCTGACCGAAATTCTGGGAGCATTTTCCTCCCGGTCAATCAACCTGACCTCGGTGATCTCCCGACCCACGCGTGAACATTTCGGCATGTATCACTTTTTCATCGACCTGACCGGATACGCGCTCGCTCCCGAAATGCAGGACGCTCTCGCAGCCGTCAGGAAACTCGGTCATATCAAACTGCTCGGCACCTACCCCCAGGCACAGCGACCCGAACCGGATTTTGAACCGCTCCCGCGAGACGCGATCGCCGCCCTGCAGACCAATCCGCTGCGTCGTCGCGGCCGCGCGCCCCGTATCGCCGTCAGCGCGGGGCACGGGCCGTACCGCAACACCCTCGATGCACTCTCGGCGTTCAATCTCTCACCGGTCAGCGGCCGGCGCGTTCTGCTCAAACCGAACATCGGCAGAATCGCCGACGACCGGTCGGGAATCGTGACCAATCCGCAGGTAGTGGCCGCTGCCATCGATGTTTTCAAAGCAGCGGGGGCGCTCGAAGTCGCCGTCGGAGAAAGTCCGATCACCGGGGTAACCATGGAACAGGCATTCGAAACCTCGGGTATCGCCGCGGTCGCCCGTGAACGCGACTGCCGCTGTATCGACATGGACCGGCGCGATCCGGTCGAACTTGCCGTCGCCGACGGTGCCGCCATCACGAAACTGAAAGTGTGCGCGGATGTATTCGACTTCGATATCGTCGTGTCGATTCCGGTGATGAAAACGCACATGCATACCGTGGTCACCCTCTCGGTGAAAAACATGAAAGGGTGTCTCTGGCGCCGCAGCAAAGTCGATCTGCATATGCTCCCCCGGCTTCCCTTTTCAAACGATAAATCGCTCAACATAGCGATCGCCGACATGGCCTCGGTGCTCAAACCCCATCTGGTGATCATCGACGGGACCGTCGGGATGGAAGGGCTCGGCCCGAGTGCCGGTGATCCCAAGCCACTCGACCTCGTCATCGCGGGCGACGACGCCCTGGCCGCTGACAGCGTCGCCTGCTCGCTCATGGGTATCGACCCGCTCTCGGTGCCTCACCTGCGGATCGCGGCGGAACGGGGGTACGGAAGTCTCGATACCGGTACGTTCACCATCACGACCCCCGAATGGGAAACGCTGCGGCAGCCCTTCGCACCGGTACCCACCACCCTGACGATGCAGTTTCCCCGGGTCACCATTCTCGACGAGCAGTCGTGCAGCGCCTGTCAATCCACGGTACTGCTCTTCATGAAACGGTTCGGCGAACAGCTCGGCGAATACTTCCCCGGAAACAAACCGGTCAATATTGCTATAGGTAAAGGACATAAAGGCGTTCCCCCCAACACGATCTGCGTCGGCAACTGCACCAGACGCTTCCGTGACGCGGGAGTCTATGTACCGGGTTGTCCGCCGGTGGCAAGCAGTATTCTCGGAACACTTGAAAAGCGGAAGAAAAAGTGAAAATTCAATAGTCAGACATTCAGTATCCGGAATCCGGAATGCAAAATGCAGTAACAGATCCAACGATTGTAAGATTTGTCACCGGGCAGTAAAAACGCCCCCTGAATCCCCCGCAGGGGATTTTGGGGGCGTCAAAGTCTATTTTTAACAGGTAGTTTGTTTTTTTCATATTCTGACTTCTGACTTCCTGATACTGGAGTACGGAAGGAGCCCCAACCTCATGCACCGCAGCCATACCGAACTGCAGCACGATCATGCATTCGGTACCGACAACCGCTCGGCCGAACGCAGAATCGGTATCGTCGTCGCCATCAACGCGCTTACCATGGCAGCCGAGATCATCGCCGGTACGGTTTACGGATCGATGGCACTCGTCGCCGACGGCTGGCATATGGGGACGCACATGTTCGCGCTCGGTATCACCCTTGCCGCGTATGCGCTTGCCCGCAGACATATGCGCGATACCCGGTTTGCTTTCGGCACCTGGAAAATCGAGATACTCGGCGGGTACACCAGCGCCGTTCTTCTCGGCGTGGTCGGTCTGTCGATGTGCTACGCCTCGGTGGAACGGCTCATCAAACCGGTGGCGATCCAGTACGATCATGCGCTGCTGGTCGCGGTGATCGGTCTGGCGGTGAACATCGCCGGTGCGCTGATCCTCGGTATCGGAAACGGTGGCGATCACGGTCACGATCATGGCCATCACCATGATCATCCGCATACGCATGACCACGATCTCAACATGCGCGCCGCCTATATTCATGTGGTAACCGACGCGCTCACCTCGGTTCTGGCGATCGGTGCGCTGATCGTCGCGAAATACTTCTCCTGGAATTTTTTCGATCCCGTAGCCGGTATGGTGGGCGCGGTACTCATTCTCCGCTGGACGGCCGGGCTGCTCGGGGCATGCGGATCCATACTGCTTGACCGCGAAGACGGCGCCGCGCTGACGGCGGAGGTGCGCTCCGTTATAGAATCCGACGGAACGTCGAAAGTAAGCGACCTTCACGTATGGCAGATCGCCCGGGGAAAATATGCGTGCATCATCACCCTGGTAACGAACAAGGATTCGTTCACGATTGCCGATTTCAAAAAACGGCTTGAAAGCCGTAAGGAAATCGTTCACGCTACGATTGAACTGCACTATTTTTCGTAACGGATGTCCGCCGTCCGGCATCTTTAGAGCTCGTCCGTAAATAAGATTTGAAGTCGAAACCGAGCGAAAAAAACATGAACGCGAAGCTCGAAGCAGGCACAGTAGTGAAAAGAGGTTCTTAAATTGCCTTCTTGAATTTCAAGAATTTGCCTATTTCATTTGTATCTAAAAAACCATCATTTACATATCGGTGAATTATCACCTCTATCATCGTAGGAATGACTTCCGGCGGAGCTTGCGTTCAACTCTTCACCTGTGCGAAATATCGCCGCCGCCGCGAGCGGTCGGTATCCCCGAAGTAATCAGTCCACCAGGCATCGGTCCGCAACGGTTTCGGCGGCTGATCGGGGTTTCGCCACTGCAGTGATTCCCTGAAGGCATGATGGGTGAAAAGCCGCATGTATTCACCCAGATAGATATCGGCGACCCGCCTGTTCTTCCTTATGACCACCATGTTCTCGTCATTCTGCAAGGTTGACGCATCGCTGAAATTCGCCGAACCGGTCACCACCACCGGCACCCTTCCCAGAGGGTCGATGAGCATGAATTTGTTGTGAATGTACCGGACGTAGCTGTTGAGCCCGCTCAACGTTTCGGCCAGCCAGCCATCGTATGCATTGGTCCTGATGAAATTCCCCACGGCAAACACATTTTCCGTCATATTCCGCAAATTCCGGATCTCCTGTTCTTCCGCATCCTTCTCGGGACCATCCTTCATCGGCCGGGTCGGCTTTTCCATAAGCGCGAACCGCAGCGGGGCATTGCAATTACGGTACACCTCCTTGAACAGATCGTGCATGCCGAAGGCGAACGTCATGAACAGCGCATCGCGCGCGCCGGTCGCCAGCTCTGCATAGAACGAGAGCGCATCGAGTGTTTTACGCGGGCTGAAAACACCGGTGGATTCCCGTTCGGGCGGCCAGTCGGGAAGCGGCGAAAGTGCCTCCACCTCCGGCTTCATCGATGCCACCTTTGGATCACCCGCCAGAATTTCCCAGTAGTGGTGATAAGTGACGGCCACGGCAGGATCCTGTATCACATGCGCCACATTCGAATGGCCGAATATACCGCCTTCCGAAAAGTTCATGCCGCCGGTCCAGGCCTCCACGGGTGTACCGTTATCCGATTTGACAATAAATTTATTGTGAGCGATATACGATTTACCTTCCTCACGGGGGATACAGGACGTTTCGATACCGTATTCGGCTATCGCCCGTTCATTGGCTTCTTTCGGTGACGATTTCCGCGCATCGTAGACCACCTTCACGTCGACACCGCGGTCGACCGCCGTTTTCAGCAGCTGCACAAACGGATAGTAGTGGAACTCATAGGCGGCGATGCGGAGCGCATGGCGTCCCGGTTCGCAGGTGGAAACAAACTTCTCGAGCGCCTCGTAGATTCCGCGCGACAGCCACTCGAACGCCTTGTTGTTGGGCACTTCTTCCGGACGGCGGTCACCGAACCGTCGCCCGTATTCCTGAGACGCGGCGGTTCCCCGGTTGAAATACACGTCATGATCGCCCGACTCCGGCGACTCGGTGACGACGGGTACCTTGCTTTTCGCGACAGGAACCAGCTTCTGTGGTGTTCCCTTGAGTGCGGTGACCGTATAGGTATACCGCGCTCCCGGTTTAGCGGAATAATCCGCCCACTGAAAACTCTGGATCGGGTGTTCACGCGTGGAGTATTGCGAACCGGATACGAATCCCGGATCCGTCTCGGTAAACGTCTTGGTTCCTTTGAGGTAATACGCCTCATCCTCGTCATGCGCAACGCGGTGAACGGAAAATCCCATCAGGCCGTCACAGCACTCACGGGGATAATTGATACCGAGAAGTACGACATACGTACCGGCAACGACATTCACCTTCAAACCATCCGAGGTTCTTGATTTTCTCATGAAGGGAGTCCCTTTCCGTGATGATGACGTTCACCCCCCGTAAGAAGCTGTGGAGGACCGCCGGGCAGAGTGCGGTACGAACCGGGTGAATGTCAGGTAACAGTTTGAAATATCACATAATCCAACAAACCATTGCAATGGAATTACGCGCTTTACCTTACAAGTCCCCCTTCGGGGGATTTAGGGGACTCGAACAGAATGCAGCTGGAAATCGGCCTCTACTGTTTCCGGTGTTCTTGTCTGATACCCCTTTACTAACTCTGACCCCTCCTCCACTGGCGCATTTTTTATTTCTCGACCCGCGGTTGTTCACAACAGCATGCGACCTGCGCGACGATCCGCCCTCCGCCACCGACACCACCAGACCCGGCCCGGCAAAACGGTACCTTTCAGAATCGGTACAAAGCACGTCGGGTTTTCGGGTGCTATTGAGTAACGGTGACAAGGTGAATCTACCATGAAGGTTCATGTTGGAAAGTAGTTGGATCGTCTCGATCAGCTTGACGATTACTTATAGCGATCCCTGTGACAAGGAGGTTACAGGAAGTCTTTATCCGGAAGGATCTGCCAATCCACCAGTACCGGGTGTCGCTTACGTGCAGAGGGACCCGCGGATCAGTTCCCTTTCGGAATGAAGCAAGGGAGAGAAAGTTTCAAGGAATTGAGTACGGGCTGGAAAAGAGAAATTGTTCAAAATTATCGATTTTTCGCCTGGCGATCAGATCAACCTTGCTCCCGCCTCAGGAGCAAATTAGATTAAATTATATTTGAATGCCGCTTCATTAAGGCCTGTTATCATACAGGGTAAAATTACTGCGGAGGGAATACGTGATTGCTTCTGCTCTTTCTTCTCAAAACGACAATTTCCGACAGCTTATAGTAAATACAAGGAAACGATCTCCAGTATGTAAGGGAATTACACAGGGATTTGAGTTTAAAAACGACTGAGATCTATACTCATGCAGCGAGTCACCGGTTAGCGGAAATCCGTAGTCTTGCATTAAAGTTGCATCTAATTTTTTGAAGCTAAAGTAATGTTAGAATAACCCTTTTTTTCTTCTATTCACTAAAAAAGGTACGTTAGATCTTACTTTCCGCGCATCGGAGTTGCTGAATTTTTCGATTTTCCCGGGGTGGTTTTAAAAACTGCAGCATAGTCAGCGCCGATGCT
>JAFGHA010000301.1 GCA_016930275.1 Chitinispirillaceae bacterium | reverse complement strand
GCAAACGACAATTCCTTCTGGAAACAGGGCTCCAACGGCAAAATGTACGAGACCACTACCATGGAAGACTGCTGCCGCCCCTCCTGCGCCGCGGCCAACTGGGTACAGGAAAAAGGCCTTCCGGTCGACCCGGCCTACAATGTCTTCTATTCCTGTGACCGCGCCGGGGTTCCCCTTACCGAACCGGAATAGTAACCGACCTGCTCGATTGGTTTTTTGTATCAAGATTGATCAGGCTGCTGCTGCCGGTAGCCATACTCTCCTGATGGTATACCGAAAGACCTGCCATTGTAATCCGTAGATAGTAAAGTTACAATTTCCGGAGAAGACTCATTGTAAAGGGTATACTCTTGGGGTGCACCACAACAGGAGATACTGGTCATATTCACTGCAGATTTATTATTACCCGTTAACAAAGGAGTGTTGATACGGTACGTTTACTATTGCCACTAACCGCCCTGAAAAAAATCCGTGAAATATCGGGGTGCCCGATCCTCTGCGTTGACGGTCAGTGTACGGTTACCCTGCGAGAAACCGGCCGGAAATTGCCGACCGACAATGTGCAGATATACATCCCGGGAACGGTGCCTCCCGGAACGTCGGAACTGTTTATGCGCAAAGCGTGTGTTCCGGGACTGTCCCAGGTCAGACGGCGGCTCACAACCTTTCTTCCGGAAATGGTGTAAAGGTCTATGAACGCCTCCGCGCAACGGAGTGGAGAAGCGACAATGCAAAAGAACGAACCGTCGCCTGCCGTGAGCACCTGGAATCTGAGCCGTGCCCGATCTGCGGACGCGGCGGGAGCACGGGCGACAGCCACCGGAGCGATTAGCAGGGTATCGGTAAGCGGTTCACTGGTATCAACATAGGTGCCGGTCCAGCTTCCGAGGGTCACTGAGTCGCGAAACCGCCGGAAATAGAAGGTTGTGGGCGACTCTTCCTTATGAACTCTGAGCTTGAAGGTGTAGTAATCTTCCGGAGTATCGGCAATATGATAAAATATTCCCTCGTTACATTGATCGGGTTCCGCCATACTGTCGCAGTACTGCCGGAAACACTGCAGGTTGGATATCGTGTCGCCATCGGTATCAAAAACAACCAGCTTGTATACAGTAGTATTGAATATGAATGTCCGTGATACGGAAGGAGCACTGTCCTGATAACCGAATGCTCCGGTCCGCAGAGCGTTCCGTTCCAGGTGAGAGTGCGCTGAAAAAAGATCCTCAAAAAAACCCTGTCCATAATTTTGCTCAATACCTATTGAAAACCGGATGAGTCCGCTCGAGCTGGAACGTTCGAAAATATTGTAGGATTGCTTCGTGCCGTTGCTGTTTAGCATCTCCATGGCACATAATTGAATATGGCTGAGCGGATGGTCATGATTATCGATAACAAAGCACTCGTATTTCGTCCGGTAATCACCTTCGTATCCGAGGCTGAGCCGTGATGATTCGAAGATCGCTGGTTCCCCAAACCGGAATGACATGATCTGTGTGTTTCCCTTATTGACTTTCTGCAGCGGAAAGGACCAGAATCCGTTCTTATCCCGTCCTATCTGTATGGTATCTGCCTGCCCGATAAGTACCGGTTCGTCTTCGGAAACACCGGTTATTGAACTCCTCGTAATAACGGCATATCCGGTGCTTTCAAATGTAATATTCAAATTGTACGTTATCGGAGATGACGTGCAGCGCATTGAAAATTCGCCGGTGATGTGGGGGAAATAACATTCTGAGGGATACAGACAAATGCTGCCGTCAAGCTCTATCGACCACTCTTCAGGGCTGACCCAGTACACCTCCGAAATACCCGGAAGTTCATACTGAGAAACGGGATTCCCGTAAATTGCCGATACCGCCATACACAGGAAGAGAAAAACAGTGAAGCGTACCATTTTGCAACTGTCCTTGCCGGTTTTTCAGGCAGACTGCGGATCGCAGCCTTTGTTTATAAATATAAAGTGTAATAACCATAAAACCGATAGAAATTAGGTCGTTGTCCCCAATTTGATGGCAGGGCTTTAATACTTCCCGATTTGTCAGGTTTTTCATTTCGACATCATCGGTGAGGCAATACCCTTATGGTGTACATTTCTGGATAGCTTTTTCCGGCAAACTCATTCTGACGGGTACGATATCCTAAAGGTCCTCCCGATTTAGGGGAAATTGTTTATGAAACCCAATTGAATAATTTTCCGCTTTTATTGCCACTAATCCCCTCCCAAATTTGGCATGTTAATAGGAATTTCAGACATTTTTAATGTTCTTCAAAATTTCACAACATACCCTGATGGGAACCCCATGGAGAACGGACGGAAAAAGGTGCGATGCGCCGCCTCGAGCAGGACCATGGAGAGCCCGGAGCGGAGGGGGTATGCGTCGCGTTGCACTGGGACGAACGCGTGGAGAGGATTTCACGCTTCGCGTGGTACCTCACTGCCGTTCGGTGCTGAACAAGGCTCTTCCTCCAGACCCACAGTACCAATAATAAAAAAGACCCAGATTTTCATTTTGCTTTTATTCGCTTCGGTGCACCCTGCGGGGGAACCTTCAAGGAGGGGGCGTTTTGAACCGGGACAATGCGGGGAGAGGATTTGGTGCTGCGCACCGCTACGGGAACTGAAGTTCCCGTGGTGAACGAAGGATTTGCTATCCATACCCGACCACTACTAAACAAAAAAAGGCTGGTACCTTTCAGGTACCAGCCTTTTTCGTTTATTGGTAGCGGGGAGAGGATTTGAACCTCTGACCTTTGGGTTATGAGCCCAACGAGCTACCGGACTGCTCCACCCCGCGATAAATCTTTTTTAGCCATCAATCGCAATTTTCCGCGATTGATGGTTAAAGATACTTCATGCTTCTTTTTTACACAAGCGGGAATTGATCAATTCCTGCAGTTTTGTTACCTTCTCGATAACCGCATCACGATCCTCAGCACATACCAGAAGAGCAGCAATACCGAAGCGAACAGCTGCAGCGATGCACTGACATAATCATCCGTATTGTAGTCCCGAACGATTTTCGAGGTATCGTAGAGAATGGAACCCGCCGCAAGCAGTACCATACCGCCCGAAAATGCGAGCCCGAGATTGAATCCGAATATGGTTCCCGCTACAATCAGCCCGATGGCCACGAAACCACCGACGGTAAGAATCCCGCCTAAAAACGAAAAATCCTTTCGCGTGGTGATCGCATACGCGGACAGTCCGGTGAAAAGTCCACCGGTAATAAGTGCCGCAGTCGGAATGACGTCCGGGGAAGAAAAGTTAACGGCGATATAAAGGAGCGGGATAAAAATGATCGCCTCGGCAACCACATAGACGCCGAGTCCTGCATACTGCATCGACCGCGTCTTCGCACCGGCGATGATCGAACGGGCCAGCCAGCTTGCCACCATGAATCCGCCCAGAATCATCAGCCATGAATAACGGGAAGCACTGAGAAAGTTCATGAACATTTTCGCGAGTGGTGACGGCAGCAGGAGATATTCGATCCCGACGAATGCCGCGAGAGCTCCGGCGAGATGCGCGTAGGTTCTGCGGATAAAAAGTGCCCGTTCCGCAGGCAGCGCCTCGGCAACGGGAAATGATCGGACCTGTTCAATTGCAGCAGTCATATAACCCTCCTTCGATTCACCGGTGAATGTGTGATTTTTACTCTAAATATGCTATCCGCCATGAATAATACGTTAGAAACACTCCCCTCAGGGATAGTACGGCATCCGGTAAAACATTGTTTTCAGGCTCCGGTATAATCTATTTTCCTACTCTTTTCACAAAGATAACTTGGCACATAATCTCAAACTCAGGAGGAGTAATGCAGCGCTTTTTTACCTCTGAAAGTGTTTCCCAGGGACATCCCGATAAAGTATGCGATCAGATTTCCGATGCGATCCTCGATGCCATGCTCGAGCAGGATCCGGATTCACGTGTTGCCTGCGAAACGCTCGTGACCACCGGTCTGGTCGTGGTTGCCGGTGAAATCACCAGCAAAGCGGTCGTGGATATCCAGTCAGTCGTCAGAAAAACCATCAAGGAAATAGGATATAATGATCCAGCACTCGGATTTGATGCGGAAAGCTGCGGTATTCTGGTATCGGTACACCAGCAGTCACCCGATATTTCCCAAGGAGTCACGGAAGGTGCAGGCCTCCACGCAGAGCAGGGTGCCGGAGATCAGGGAATCATGTTCGGGTATGCCGACAACGAAACCCCTGCCTTCATGCCGCTTGCGATTTTCTATGCACACCGTCTGATGGAGGAACTTACCGCCGCACGTGAAAGTGGAATGTTACCCTATCTTCGTCCTGATTCAAAATCGCAGATTACGGTTGAGTACGAGGATCTTACCCCAAAACGGATCGACACCATCGTGCTTTCAACCCAGCACAGCCCTGATGTCACCCACGAAACACTTAAAAACGATCTCATCGAAAAAATCATCAGAAAAGTTATTCCCGCGAATCTGCTCGACGATAAAACCATCATGCATATCAACCCGACCGGAAGGTTCGTGGTTGGCGGCCCGCACGGCGACAGCGGTGTTACCGGGCGTAAAATCATCGTCGATACCTACGGCGGCTACGGTGCGCACGGTGGTGGTGCCTTTTCCGGTAAAGATCCTTCAAAAGTTGACCGCAGCGCCGCATACGCCGCCCGCTGGGTTGCCAAAAACATCGTCGCAGCCGGTCTCGCGACTCACTGTGAACTGCAGCTCTCGTATGCAATCGGTGTGGCGAAACCGCTGTCGGTGCATGTTCACACACAGGGTACCGGAAAACTGCCCGATGAGAAAATCGCGGCCATTGTCAACAAACTGTTCGATCTTACGCCCAAAGGTATTATCACGAAACTGCAGTTGAAACGGCCGATCTTTCGCGAAACCGCGCGTAATGGTCATTTCGGCAGGGAATTGCCTGATTTCACCTGGGAAAAGACCGATATGCTCGAAGCTATCAAGAAGGAAGCCGGTATATAAAATTGTAAAAAACAGATGGCGGTGATGTACGACAGTATTGATTCATCACCGTTTCTGATGATACATTTGGAACGGTGATGTTCCAGCCGAATCAGAAGTAATACCCTGCCCTATCGGATATATGGTCGGGTATTTTTTTTCATAAGACCTCCAGGGGTCTATTTGAGGAGTCTGCATGATAAAAATCATTAAAAAGGAGCAGTTGTCGGACCAGGTATTCAGATACCGGTTGCACGCTCCACGTATCGCCAAACGGCGGAAGGCAGGACAATTCATTATACTGCGTCCTGTTCAGAACAGTGAACGGATTCCTCTGACGATCGTCGACTCGGATGCCGATAATGGGTGGATTGAAATCATATTTCAGGTGGTTGGAAGAACCACCATGATTCTCGGTGCGTTTAATACCGGGGATACCATTCTCGACCTTGCCGGTCCGCTCGGCCAACCTACCCATATCGAAAAATTCGGGAAATGTGTCTGTATCGGCGGTGGCGTAGGGGTCGCCCCGCTCTATCCGATTATCCGATCGCTTAAAGAGGCGGGAAATGAAATTGTTTCGATTATCGGTGCACGCAATAAAGATCTGGTGATACTCGAAAAAGAGATACAACAGCAGTCGGACCGCACCTTCGTTACCACCGACGACGGTTCCAACGGCAGGAAAGGATTCGTTTCGGATGTATTCAAGGGGCTGACCGGCGCCGGAGAAAAATTCGACGCGGCATTCGTGATCGGTCCGGTGATGATGATGAAGGTGACCACGGGACTGACGGTTGCGGCGGGGATTAAAAGTTACGCATCACTGAACCCCATCATGATCGACGGTACCGGCATGTGCGGCGGGTGCAGGGTAACGGTGTTCAACGAAACGAAGTTCGGGTGTGTTGACGGTCCGGAATTCGACGCATCGGGGATCGACTGGGATGAACTCATCAAGCGGCTCGGCAGTTACCGTATGTTCGAGAGCGATGAACGTAAAAAACATGAATGCAAAATAGAAAGCGCCTGACACCATGAGCGACGAGAACACGAAAAACCAGCGTTTCGTTCGCACGCCGATGCGCGAACAGGACCCGGTCGAACGGGGAAAGAATTTCCAGGAAGTGCCCTACGGCTATTCGGAAGAAGAGGCGGTAGCCGAAGCGAAGCGGTGTCTGCAGTGCAAAAAACCGCTCTGTGTCGAAGGGTGTCCGGTTAACGTGCGCATTCCCGAGTTCATCGCGCTTATTGCCGCCGGTAAATTCATCGAAGCGGCCCGGAAACTCAAGGAGACCAACGCGCTTCCCGCCGTTTGCGGACGGGTCTGCCCGCAGGAGGAACAGTGTGAAATCCGCTGCATTCTCGGAAAGAAAGGGGACCCCGTGGCCGTCGGCAATCTGGAACGGTTCGCCGCCGACTACGAACGTGAGCACGATGCGGTGGATATTCCCGCGGTCAAACCTCCAAACGGTAAAAAAGTCGCGGTGATCGGTTCGGGACCTGCCGGGCTTACCTGTGCCGGAGAACTGGTGAAGGAGGGGTACGGCGTTACCGTCTTCGAAGCGCTGCATGAACCCGGCGGCGTGCTGGTGTACGGCATTCCGGAATTCCGACTGCCGAAAGTCATCGTTAAAAGTGAAATCTCCTATCTTGAAAAACTCGGCGTCACCATCGAACGTAATTTCGTTGCCGGTAAAACGGCGACGGTCGACGAGCTGCTCACTGAGGAGGGCTTCGACGCGGTGTTCATCGGTTCAGGGGCGGGATTGCCGTCATTCATGAAAATAAGCGGTGAAAACAGTATCGGCGTTTATTCCGCCAATGAGTATCTCACCCGCAGCAACCTGATGCGTGCCTACGATGAACAGGCCCAGACACCGGTCATGAAAGGCAGGCGGGCGGTTACCGTCGGCGGCGGCAATGTGGCCATGGACAGCGCCCGAACGGCACTGCGGCTCGGTGCGGACAAATCGATGATCGTTTACCGGCGCAGCGAAGCCGAAATGCCCGCCCGTAAAGCAGAAATCCATCACGCCAAACAGGAAGGTATCGAATTCAATCTGCTCTGCAATCCTGTTGAAATCATCGCGAACGAGGAAGGATTCGTTACGGCGATAAAATGCGTGAGGATGGAACTCGGTGAGCCCGACGCTTCGGGTCGATGCCGCCCGGTGGTTATCGAAGGCAGCGAATTCGTGATTCCGTGTGATGTGGTGATCATCGCGATCGGCAACACACCCAACCCGCTCATTCCCTCAACCACACCCGATATCCAGGTGTCAAAATGGGGAACGATTCAGGCCGACGAAGCCGACGGCCGGACCTCGAAGAAACGGGTATACGCCGGCGGTGATATCGTTACCGGTGCCGCAACAGTGATTCTCGCGATGGGCGCCGGAAAAAAAGCGGCCAAAAGCATTATGGAGGATCTTACGGACTGATAATTCTTCCACAGCCGAACAAGGCGACATTAATAATTGCGAATAATAGTCACCTGCCGCTCATGGTGAGCCTGTCGAACCATGGAAATTTTAACCTTCGACGGGCTCAGGATGAGCGGGGTATTCGCAATTTTCTAACGCTGTTTATAATTTCAAATTCCCTCCGCCGTAAACGGAGGAGGGATAAGGGGTGGGCGCTGTGAATGCACCGGCAACAGTTACAGATGTTCCTTATACTCGTTGATCAGATACTTCGCAATCACCGTTTCGAGTGTCAGTGGTGACGATTTCCCAGCGGCCATCGTCTGCAGCGCATCGATATCGGTCCGCCAGGCGACGTTTCCAGGTGCAAGTATGCAGATTGCACCTTTTGTGTACTCCTTGGTAAGTTTGCCGTCGAGGTAGTAGAAATGTTCTTCACAGGTAGCAATCTCGTACGGATGCATCGGTGTCGGAATGTCGTGCGGTTTGAACCAGAGTTTGAGTTCGCGCTCCGCATCGGCGGCGTTTGCCGAAGCATGAATCAGGTTGTCCATTCGCTCGCCGATAATATTTCCCTGCGCATCCTTGATAGGTGCGAGCGTCCCGAGCGCGCGGATGCAGCCGGGTCTGGTCTCACGCGCCACCAGCGGATTGGTCGGACCGGCAATGTCGCGGATTTTCTGAACGGCACCCTCTCCCTGGTAAATGATGGCGATAACCCTCCGGCGCTGCGGTGTCTCCGGGTAATGGATGTTCCCCCGGATGTACTCGAGCAGTGAAGGGAAGAACGGCTTTCCGCGGTGTTCCGCGTAGTGCTCCTCGGCAAGCATTTTCGAAACATGTACGATCTTGCTCCCGGCAAACCGCAGACCGGTATGGTATTCCGAAAGATAGGAAAGCACATACCCGGTAAGACTGTTTTTCAATGCATCCGGTTTAATGAGTACGAGAGTCTGCTCAAGGTTTTCTGCCATACTGGTCCTTTCGCTGAAGTATGTGTGAAGATTTCGAAATCAGATCGGGAAACTGAAACGATGAATCAACGGAATACCCTGAAACGATATTACCGCGAACAACGGAATCCTGCCTGTTCCCCTATAATACGTCTGTTGTAAAAACGCAGTAAAAATAACTTCCGCGCGAGTCACGCTCTATTAATCGGCATCGAACGAACGGCTATGCGGTTTGAGAGGTGCCAGCAGCAGATCCGCACCGGCAGGTCGGGGTGTATCCGATTCAAACATGATCGTTGTATCGACATTTCCGCGCGGAAAGAAATCTCCGGCAACGAGCAGCCATTTCGGAGCGAGATGCGAAATGAGTGTGGTGAACAGATGGTGTGTCACCGTTTCGTGAAAAGTTCCGATCATGCGAAAGGAGTTCAGATAGAGTTTCCACGACTTGAGTTCAATGCAGAGTTTATCGGGGAGATACCACAGACCGATGGAGGCGAAATCGGGATAGCCGGTTTTCGGACAGACGCAGGTGAACTCCGGAAATACGATGCGGATGATGCCTTTTCCCCCGGTTGCCGCATCGAACGGGCAGGGAATAGTCTCAAGTTCCGGCAGTATTCCTTCCTTGATGGCCTGATCAAGGAAAACAACATTTTCAAAAAACATATGCAATCCTTTTTCTATCATTCGAAACCTTCGTACCCTGCACTACCGGTAATTCAGTTCCGTCTGAGCGGGGACCATCCACCGGCGCAGACATCATCCGATAAAACCGGAGCCTACGGCGAGATAGACCGCGAGCCCGGCCATGACCACCCCGAGAAGCACCTTAATAAGTACCATTCTCTTCTGTGTCTGTTTCGCCAGATCATTCCACTTCATTCCGTAATATGCCAGTACCATGACTATGAGCAGCGGAAGAACGAACAGGAAATTGTAGAAGACGAGATACAGGTAGCCGGCCAGCCGCAGGGAAGAGTGCTGGGTCATTGCAACAATATAGGGGATGTACATCTGGCCGGTGCAGATCGCTTCGAGCAGAGTCACGAGAAACCCGGTGATAATCGATCCGATGACAAGGCTCCTGCCGCTGAGGTTTCCCGAAATGATTTTATGAATACGCAGTTTCACCGCTTTCGGCAACTGCAGCGTAATCTGATCAGTGTTCTTTGACCGGTGAAATGCAATCGCATCCTTGAAACTCAGCAGCGCCACGACAACCGCCGCCGAGAAAGCCCCCCAGCGTATGATGGTCGAAATTAAATGGTAGCCCCGGAATTGCTCCAGGACGCCCTTGAGCCCCAGCCCCATCGCCAGATAGGTCAGAAACACCGTTGCGGAATACGTCAGACCGATCAACAGTACCTCGCTACGGCTCCGTTTTCTGGTGGCAAGAAACGAGATTAGGAAAATCATCGTGGCGATCGCGCAGGGGTTCACACCGTCGAGAAGTCCGATGGCAAGGGTTCCGAGAAAAAATTTCATGCTGAATGCACGATCGCGCAGCACACTCGGGAGATCGATACTGTCACCATCGGCCGGAGCTGTTTTGGCTGCTTTGACTCCGGCAACCAGTCGCTTATCAACCATAGTCCTTGTGTATTTCAAGATATCGTCAAAACCTGTAAGAAACGTATCGGGAAAAAACAGCATTTGAGCAGCATCGCTCGATAGGTGAAACCGTTTTTCGTAACGCAGAAGCTCCTTGAGTCCGGAGTTGGTCTCTACGTCTTTGATCAGAATCTGTAATTTCCCCCCGGATTGGCGTTGCAGCGGAAGAAGCAGTTCCTCCTTTATCCTCATGCACTCTTCACAGGTTGATGAACCGAAAAAGGCAAGTTCAAGAACCGGCTTTTGTTCCATACTGTTTTGGGAAAATGTGTTGAAAGCAGTGAGCAGAATCAGAATTCGAACGATTTTCAGCATGTTGCAGTTCCTTCTTCGGCCATCGGTTGTTTCTACAGTTAAAATACTACATTGTTGAGTGAGTTGGAGAGTTGGAGGGTAGATGAGTTACTCTCCAACCCTTTAAACTCAACAAAATTTGTTAATTTTCAAATAAACCGGCCAAACCGTATACTTTATTTCGTTTCCGCAATTATTTTGTTTACACAGCCGGAATCAGATTCACCCGATCTTCAAATCAAGGTAACACCGATATGAACGAACATGTCTATGTCGATCTGCTGGAAGCATCACTCCGGAAATATGAAGCCAGGGAGTGTCTGCACATCAAACGCAATGGTGCCTATACCACCTGGACCTATGCGGAGTTCCGCCGTGACGTCAACCGCGCGTGCGCACGTCTGAAAAAAGACGGGTTAAAAAAAGAAACCAACGCCATCGTTATCGGCGAAAACACACCGGAGTGGATAATCGCCTATCATGCGATTATCATGACCGGCGCCTGCACCGTTCCGGTAGATCCGAATATTCCCGCCTCCGAAATCGAATCGATTGTCGCCACGACCGAGGCCTCGGTCATTTTCTGCTCGAGAGTGTACAGTGCCCTTTTCCGTCAGCTGAAATCGAAATATCCATTCATCAAACGTATCGTTCTTCTCGAGACTGAAGCGAAAGGAGATTACCCATCCTTTGCCTCGTACTGCAATGAAGCGGATGACGTTCCCGACGCGTTTGACGGTTCTTTCAAGCCGGAGGATCCGATGGTGATCATTTTCACCTCGGGAACGACCGGAAAACCCAAGGGAGTCGTGCTCCTCCAGAAAAATTTCTGCGCGGCATGTCTCTATGCGGTACCCCGTATGCAGGTTGACAGCAACGACACCGTTTGTGCCGTGCTTCCGCTTCATCATGTATTCGGTTGTGCGGCAAGCATGGTTGCGGCACTTTACAGCGGAATGGATATCGTCTGTGTACCTGCCATCAAAGGCCCGCTTATTTTGGAGGCACTCAACGACAAGGGCGTCACATATCTTCCCGCGGTACCGAAAATGCTGCAGCTGTTCTTCGAAAGTATTCTGCACAACGTCCGTAAAAAGGGGCCGGTGGTGAGGACCCTGTTCGGCGGTATGCAGGGAGTATCGTCTACCGTTGGCGAAGTGCTGGGAGAAGGGTTCAAACGGAAACTGTTCTCTTCGGTGCACAAAGGCTTCGGCGGGAAACTGCGTCTTATCATTTCGGGCGGTGCCTCACTGAACGCGACCTTCTGGAAAGGCTTCCGGCGCATGGGGTTCACCATCGTCGAGGGGTACGGTCTCACCGAAACGTTCGGACCGATTACCGTTTGTCCGGGAACCCGTCCGCGCCTCGGATCGGTCGGCCCGGTGATCGGTGAAAATGAAGTGTGCATTGCCGACGCCGACCAGAACGGAATCGGCGAAGTACTGTTGCGCGGCACCTGCCTGTTCGGCGGGTACTACCGGAACGATGCCCTGACACGGGAAGTAATCGACAACGACGGCTGGTTTCACAGCGGCGATCTCGGGAGACTTGACAAAAACGGTTTTCTCTATCTGTCGGGAAGAAAAAAGGACCTGATCGTTCTGGACTCCGGAAAAAACGTCTATCCCGACGAACTCGAGGAGTACTATGGCGCCTCGCCGCTCGTCGAGGAAATCGGCGTGTTCGGTATCGAGCAGCACGGCAAGGAGATTGTCGCCGCCATTATCGTTCCCGATCCGGCAGTCCGGAAAGGAAAGTCGATGCAGCAGGCGACGGATCAGATCTCCGACGATCTTCTGCGCCTCGGAAAGAACCAGCCGGTCTATCGTCGCATCAACGATTTCGTCGTTTCGTATACGCCGCTCCCCCGCACTACCACCAAAAAGCTCAAAAAAAACGAATTGCGTAAAATGTATCTCACCATGAAACGCAAACCCGACAGCCATGCGGTTCCTGCAGTGGAACTGTCGGTAATCGAAATGGCGCTCCGCGAAAGCAGTGAATACCGGTTCGTCATGAACGGCATCCACCGGCTGGCACCGGAAACCGCTATCGATCATCTTTCGCCGCGGTCTCATCTGGAAATCGATTGCGGCCTCGATTCACTCGACCGGCTCGATCTGCTCGGCAGTATCGAGAAGGAGCTGTCGATTGTCATACCCGAAAAAGTCTATGACCGGATGGAAACGGTGGGGGAACTGGTTACCTATCTGAAGGATACGGCGGAATCGGGGAACCGGTCGTAAATGGTTACCGCGTGGTTTACAGGATCCCCCCCCCACCCCGGCGTCCCTCGGGAGGGAAATTGGTACCTGTTCCCTTTCCCCGTAAACGGGGGTAAGGGCAGGGATAAGGACTGAGGAAGAAATAGCTAATTTTCAGTTTCGTGCCAGGAAATGCGCTAAATTATTCCACCGAAATATCGTCCGACGTCTCATCGGTAACCACGCTTGACGGAGAATTTTCCAGCCGTTTTTCGACACCGTGACGTTTTGCCTGTACCCGATGCAGGGCGCGCTGAATTTCAATATCAAGCAGATTACGGTCGTAGGGTTTGGTGAACCACCGGGTAATCATCATTTTTTCGATACTTTTCTCCTGCGGCGGATATCCGGAAACGACAATGACGATAAGATCCCGGCGGATTGACCGGAGCGAACGGATCACCTGGTGGGGATTCTCGTTCCCCAGTTTCCAGTCCATGATAAGCACGCTGCAACTTTCAAAATTTTTCTTGAGTTCCTCGAGTGCTTCGCTGCCGTCGGAAGCCTCAAGCACCGAGTATTTGAATTCCTTGAGAAAAATCTTGAGCACATCACGGATTTTACGGTCGTCATCGAGCAGCAGTACCGTGGCCGGGAGCCGGTTCATCATGAGCGCTTTGGTGTCACTGTCGAGTTCACGTTCATCACTGAGAGGCAACTCAATGAGAAACGTCGTGCCCTGGTACCCCGATTTTTCGATGGAGATGGTTCCATTATGAAGCATGACGATTCTCCGGACCAGGGCCAGCCCGAGCCCCGTACCCTTTCCCGGCTTCTTGGTGGTGAAGAAAGGATCGAACACTTTTTCAGAGAGTTCCTGCGGAATACCCGTTCCCGTATCGGATACACGAATATGGATTACCCCCTCGCTCGAGGAACGAATCACCTTTTCACAGGAAATGGTGATATTGCCCCCTTCGGGCATCGCATCGCGCGCATTGCCGACGAGGTTCTGAAAAATCCTCTTGAGGTGATCGGGGTCGCCTTCGAGCCACAGTTTCTCCTCCGGCGTTTCGAGAGTCAGTAGATAGTTGGGACCAAGCTGCCGGCTGAATTGGGGAACGATCTGTTCCATGAGACTGTTGATATTGACATGACGGTAATCGAGCGGTTTTTTACGGCCGAGTGCGAAAAGTTCCGAAATCAGGAAACGGGCGTCGACCATGGTCTCGTTGATCAGCTCGATACGCCGTCTGGTCTCATCCTCTTTACTGTCGCGTAGAATGATGGCCGAGAGATCGTTGACGGTCTGGAGAATATTATTGAAATCATGTGCCATGCCGCTGGCCAGCATACCGAGTGATTCCATCTTCTGATACTGAAACAGACGCTGCACCATCTCTTCCCGCTGTGATATCGCTTTTTCCCGGTCGGTCACATCGGAAATAATTCCGTCGAACGCCACCAAATCCTCGTTTTCCGAAACCGGTTGAATGATCAGGTCGACGAACTTCTCGTTGCCGTTGATATCGGTGACACCAAAGGTTCCCTTCATCCCGTTCGTATCGAGTTTGAAACTGTCGGGTTGTGAGAGAATGTTACGGATATTTCTTCCGGGAAGCACCTTTGCCGGAATGCCGGTAATAGAGGCGGATGCAATGTTCGCCCAGATGAAATTGCCGTGGGCATCGAGGGTGAACAGCATCTCGGGAAGACGGTGAACGAGATTATGGTACCGTATTTCGGAAGAGATCACTTTATGAATGGTTCTGGAGTTGTTCCTCGATACGATACCCCCCAGTACCGCGGCAGTTAGCAGAAGCACCATATGAATAGGATAATCGTTGGTATATTGCGGAGGAACGGGTGCGCCGCGGGTAAAAAGATAATACAGAACGGAGTATGCCACTGCAGCAGAGATACCGCAAAAAATGGACAACCTGAGTTTATGGTGCAGCGCCGTAAAAATAATGACAATGAAATATATTCCCGAGACCGACCCGGTGATCATGCTTACACCGGCGCCGTTGAGGTAGTATGACCAGATTATCACCGAAATGACGACTATATCCAGAAATCCGGGCAGATAAATAAACGATTCATGGAATTTCCGTTTACCGGAATTGAAGAGGAAAAAACCGCTGTATAAATAAACCAGCATGAGTGCCGTCATTTGTATGCCGAACACACTCAGCGAAGTGGAGCCAAGAAGAAAGCTGAAAATGGCAACCACACTGAAAAACACGGCACCTGCCAGACGTACGATTGAAATCAGCCGTTCCGACTGAATTTCGGCCGCAAGTATGGTCTGATCCTTCCCTATGAAATTTTTTTGCGTTTGAAAGGTCATACCGGTTCCGTTGTTTACCATCAACAGAAAGCGATCTAATCAGTTCCTGTTTAAAATAGACCTGTATTCATCATACCCGAGTTGTCACTGCATTCTTTATGCGTAAAGAGTCCAGGACTGCGTACTGTTTTATTATACCGCATCGTCACTATGTTCTTTAAACGTGCGGTATCCAGTGTGTTACACTGTTTTTATAGTACCGTTTTGTTTCGGTCGGGTATCCAATCATTTCCATCTGAATTACATGGATTCCCGCCTTCGCGGGAATGACACTCATTCTATCCTTTGCTATTCTGAACAGGAACTAGCTATCAAGTAAATATGTTATCTTGAATACTTCTTTTGATTTTATCATCATTTGCCACTCAAGTGAAGTTCCACGAACAATCCGGTACTTTCTCGACGATTCACGCACTTTTCTGCCACGACTATCGAGCAGCAGGCGTAAGGAGATCGTTTTGTCTTTTCCGTTACGAATCTCGATCTGATTCGGACTTCCCTTACCCGCCTTTTTCCGTGTTATGGTGATTCCATCCGTTTTTCCGATGGTCGCAAAGAACTGCTGCGATGTTTTGGTATCGTCAAGCAGATTCTCGCCGATAAAACGGGTATCGTCATTGGAATCCCGTTTGAAAACACGGAGGATCCCCTCCGGAAGCGGAATCCCGAGACTGTTTGAAGCGACATTCTCCACTTCGACGGCTGCATAGACGGTCGGATTATCAAGCCCCTCGACATCATCGGCATCAAGTTGCGCAAAAAAGCCGGGTTTGAGTTTCACCTGGACCGGCGGAATCCATTCCACCTGATTGGAATGATTCGAAAACAAGGTCACCCGCTGATTCATCCCGTAAAAGTAGTAGTCACCATTCTCCTGAAATCCGTGCCGCGCTCCTGCCGCCAGTTCATTACTGCTCCGCCCGCTGATTCTCTTCACATCTCCCGCGACAAAGGTAACCTGTGAATTTTTACAGTCGAGTCCCGATTGATTGTTGAAGGTAATCCATCCGCCGAAGCTTCCACTTTCCCCTTTTTTATCAACCTGGAGCAGGTACCCGACCCGCCAGGAAATACCTTCGGTAAGATAAGTGGCAACGATTTCGGTTTCCTGCCGTTTGGGAATGAGTACATTCCACAGAAGGGTCGGTTTGGTATAGAGATTGTCGGGCATATACGGGAAGAGAATCCGCCCGATATCGCCGAAGGTTATCTGCGTACCGATCCGGAATACCGGTTCTTTTCCGTTTATACTTATAAGTTCGGCGGTCTTCACCGCGGTATCGGGCCACTGCTCCTTACTCGGCACGATTTCGATCTCTTTGCCGACATATTTTTCCATCAGCTTTGTCGGACTCACCAGATCAAACTCGTAGCTCTGGCTGATGAGTTCAATCTCCACTCCCGATTTCCAGTCGAGGTTCACCGTCTCCGGATCGATACCGGTCGCCACCCCTTCGAACCGTATCCGATTCGCACCTTCGGGAATATTGATCTTACGGATATCCTTCACCACGGCGAAATCCCGGTAGACCGTCACCTGAAGATCCTTCCGTGCATCGGGAGTAACCGCAATATCCGCATAAACAGTAGACAAAAAAAGTGACACCCACAAAAAAACCTGTCGCATTGTCGCTCCTGTTGCAATTATGAATAAATAGTACCCCTTGGTCTGATGCACTGTACAATTCGCTGTCACGCAAGTGAGTGGCGGTCCGGCAATTTCTCCGGTCCGTGGTAATGGTTACCGGACAGACACTGCCTGTATTCCGGCATGCAAAATATACCGAAACAACTTCAGGCGGAAACGATAGTGGTGCAATTCATACCATCAAGTGACGCATGACAAAAATACGTCCCGTCAGCGAAGGTTTCCAGCTAATCGAGGAAATCGTGAGCATCGGGATGATAACCCGTTCAAGCGGGTATTGGAGCGAACCTCTTGAAACTATTGAACGGTTTCATTCAAATAGGCAATTTTAATCCGTTTCCTGCTGGGAAACGCTAACCTCAATTGGTACGGGCTCAAATCCTGCTGATGATGATATATTTCCTTACCGGAGTGACTCCCGTCGGCAGGTTCTGTCTATTCAAGTGTGATTCCGGGGAAATAATCCTGTAAATACATGAGTACATAACCCGCTCGTTGTTAATAAGCGCGGTACAGCTGTTCCTCTCTTGCCGACCATACCGCAAATACAGCCACTATAACTCTCCCTTTTCAAATTTCTCGATCAACTCACCCGAGATACTCACGTTCGGAGGATGCTCCGGGAGATTACCCCTGGAAAACCACTTCGCTTCGGCGATCTCCTTTTCATCAACCACGACCGGTTGTGTCGCATCCGCCTCGGCGACGAAACCGAGCATCATCGACCCCGACAGGGGCCACGACTGACTTTTAATGTAACGGATATTCCTGACGTTGAGCCCCACCTCTTCCTTCACCTCGCGTGCCACCGCCTCCTCGACCGATTCTCCGATATCGATATATCCTGCGATCAGTGAATACCAGCGTGCGGGGAAATTGACATTCCGGGCGAGCAGTATCTTATCGTTGCATAGAATCGCCACGATGATCGCCGGGGATATTTTCGGATAGATTACCATACTGCAATCCGGACATTGCAATGCCCGTTCATCGGATTTCCGCTTCATTCCAGCTCCGCAACTTCCGCAGTACCGGTTCTGTCCGTACCAGATTTTCAGCTGGAATCCCGTTATGCCGGTCCAGGCGATTTCACGCCTGCGGGTAGTCCGGAAAAAACCAAGCTCCTTGAAGATGAAACCGTCACGATCGATGGGGAGGGCATCGGATACGAGAAAACAGGGGATGGTATCGAGTGTAAACAGAAACAGCAGTTCCGTTGCTGCAGTAATCTCAGGCAGATCTTTCTTCCGCGGTAATTCAATTTCATCACCACTGTTTTTCAGAAGCAGGGATTTATCCCGGTACATGAAAATGAAATCATGGTCTCCGGGGGTCGTATCCGGGATATAGGAATTGTCAAAACGGTGAGGTGCTATTTCATTAATCATGGTATTCCTGTCTCTACCCCGGTACCTGCCCTTTCCTCATTGTTACGGGAAACGGAAACTGACTGCAATTTCCTTCCACCCCAAACGGGGGAGGGATTATGGGTAGGGCAGAAATAGTTGTACAACGTCAGTTTATTTATTTTTCCACCAACATCGAGACGATGTTGAAATCTGAATGTATCGGTACTTGCCAATATCATTACTTTCCGTTTTCCCAGTAATACCCCGACGTTCTCAGGTAAATCGACCCCTCTACGTCGGTAGCACGGCAGACGATACCGAGATCTGCGAGAAGATCCGTCGTTGACGGTGCCGGGTGTCCGTAGGTATTGTCCTCCCCCACCGAAATGATCGCAACGTTCGGCCGTGAATAACCGTAGAGCAACGGACAGTTCGACGACGCGCTTCCGTGATGCGGCACGACCACGATATCGGCCCGCAGTGCCGCCTGATACTTTCTTGTGACAAGTTTCGCGGTCGTGGAATCAATATCGCCGGTGAGCAGTATTCCGGCATTCCGGAACAGTATACTCAACACCAGACTGTAGTCATTGGTCGTTTCGTCGGTGACGGGAACGCTGTCGGGTGCGGAAGCTGCCGGCCACCGGCAGTCAATCGAACAATTGTCGGTAAAGTAAATGGAGTCGTCCTGCGCGATCGTGGATACCGTAACCGGTCCGTTCCATTTGCTGCAGCATGAACGGATAAACGCGGTATCCTCCCATTTCCCCGCTATCAAACGCCCCGACCAGTCGACCGTTTCATCAAGAAAACGCAGTCCTCCGGCATGATCGAGATCCCGGTGGGAGATCACCACCGCTTCGAGACGGGGGGATCCCAGCCGGCGGTATGCGGCTGTCCAGCACCGGGCCGGATCTTCAGTACCGGCATCGAACAGTATCGCCCGGTTTCCCTGCATGAGGATCTGTGAGAGCCCCTGTCCCACGTCAATCACACCGAAGATAACCGGTTCCTCCTCCTGCGCAACAAGGGAAGGCGAGCATCCGCTTTGCGACAGTAACAGAAAAACTGAAACAACGGCGGCAACCGTTACGGCCTTCACCTTCCGACGAATAAACCGCATCGGCAGAATCCAGCCGGCGGTAAACCGAAATTCCGTTCTTATTTTCACATCAGTAACTATCACTGCAAAACCTACTCATCGACAAGTACTCCCGTAATCAGTCAAAACAGACGTCGTCCCGAAGCTTGCGGCGGATTTTATGCACACTGGCCATTTTTACCTTTACTCTATCCCCCACCCTGGCGTTCCTCTCCCGTTTACGGTGGAGGGATGCCGGGGTGAGGGTGCCGGAAAAATGAAAAAGAGAGTTCATGTAATCTGCCACCAAACTCAGGACATCGTCTAAAAATAAAACGACGCTCTTCCTTCAACCCTCATTTTCTCCGCCGTCGCAGCGGTACTCAAGTCTCTTTCCACCAGAAATTCCGTATGGGTCCGATCGAACAGTACCAACTGCTGTCGGATACCGGCAAGACAGCGGGGGTACCGTCCGCTCTCGGCGATATAACTGAATGACGGTTCAAGCCGAACGGGAGAAAAAATACCAACCGCGGGAACGAAAGTTCCACGGTAACGGAGATAACGTCTTTCCGTGACGCTGCAGCGATGGTACATTGCAACGGTCAATACTGGCAACGGTGTCCACGCGGTCGTTGCCCTGATACTCCTGCCGGCGTCCCTTCCGACGGTACCGGGTATCTCCGCGGAAAACAGCATCGTGCCGTTGAATTTCCGCCCGCGCAGTGCCAGCTGCATCTGACAGGTACCGTGATCGATACTGCCGCTGCGAAACCAGAGCTCACAACGGGGATCTGCACTCACCACCTTCCCGGAAGTGCCGGTACTGTTCATCCGTACCAGAGTGACCGGCGCATGCAGAGTATCCGAATCGTCAATTTCACCGCTGAACTGCCGCAGCAGTGCACTGCGCGGGGCGGAATACCCTCCGGGAAGACGGGTAACGGTAAGACCGGTCCGTAGTGCACCGGTCGTAATGGTCGTATACCACCGGAAAGGAACCAGAACCTCTTCCGAAAGCGTAATGCCGCAGTATAGTTCGGATTTCAATCTGCGGTGAGCGACCTTTACCGTTGCATGCAGATAGGATGCATCGTCGGAAATCTCATCCGTCGTCAGTCGGGAAATGCCGCAGGATACCGACACCATCTTTTTCGCGGCGACCGAAACCGAGGCTCCCGCCACCGACTCGGCAGGTCGCCGGTGAAAAAAAGCTTCAAGTGAAGGGCGCACCCGGAACGGGAACGCCGCCGTGGTTCCCGACAACGCAACTCTCGCGCCATTCCAGCTCCGGGCGGAACCGTACTTCCAGTTGGCGACCACGTCGTCTTCGGTTGTGGTATCATCCGGAAAATATCCGTAGAACAATCCTTTATCGGCAGCCATCGTGAAATTTCCCATTTGCAGAGTCGCCCACGACCTTGGTTGCACGGAAAGCATCCGCCGCTCCCATCGCGCGTAATCCGAAGTGGCGTCAACCGTTCCCCGCAGCCGTACGATCCCTGCCGGTGTCAATCCGAACCGGAGTGAATGCTTCGCCGGAGTACCGTCGACGGGATTATTCATATGGAAAGAAGCGCTGCCGCCATACTTCGTCTGATGATACTCGAACCGGAGTACCGGCAGCAGTCGTTTCATAACGGGAAAATCGGAGTACAAGCGCTCCCGGGCCGCCGTATCCCAGGGATGATAACGGGTGAGTAACCGTTCGTCAGTCGGAATACTACCGGCAAGTTCCGGAAACACTTCGAGCAGTTCGACCGCTTCACCGGCGGGAACCTGCAACGGTCGCCGGTAAAACGGCAGCAGCTGCAGCCAGAGAGTTGAATCGATCAGCCCGGCCGCGAGATAGGCTTCAGCTTCAATGATATCCGGCGGCAGTTCCTGATCCAGCGGAGAAAACGCTGCCGCGGTGAAACCGAGTATACCGGCGAAGAGCAGGTGTAGCCCCGTTGCTCTCAATTTAAGCAACATCAGCGCCATCGGACCGTCACCGTAACGGGTAGTGTTCGCGCTACCCCGAAGAAAGTATATTTATTCATCATCATCTGATTCGGATATCCTTTATTCCACGTCAGTTACAGGAATTTCAGGAGTCAAAGCGGTTGATGAGCATACCGTCGTTTCCTTCCGCTCCGCGGCAGTAACTCAACGGCAGCCATTCACCCGGTACGAGCGGACCCGTCACCGGACAGCTGGAAACATCAAAGGTGAAAAGATACACATTGCACCGTTTCCGGGTTAACAAGTATACGGCACGGTCCGTTATCGTGGCGGCGATTCTCCTGTCGTCCGGTTTCCTTCCCCGCCCCGTTGCCGCCGATTATCAGTGTGCACTGGTACTGAGTGGCGGAGGAGCACGCGGATTCGCTCAAATAGGGGTACTCAAAGCATTCGACTCTCTCGGGATCAGACCCGACCTGATCGTCGCCACCAGTATCGGGGCCATCATCGGCGGGCTGTACGCTTCCGGTTTTTCCGCGGACAGTATCGCGAGCCTTGCCCGATCGGTTGACTGGAATTCCATCTACCGCAACTCATCACCGCGCAGATCACTATTCGTGCTTCAGAAGGAAGACCCCTACAACGCGCTTCTGGAACTTCGTTTCAACAGGAACCTTTCTCCGATTCTTCCCAATGCGGTTTCCCACGGACAGGCGTTCTACGACCTTCTCACTCCCCTGCTGATTGTTCCGCAGTTCAGAGCGAATCTGAATTTCAACGACCTTGCCATCCCCCTGCGGATACTTGCAACCGATCTGATGACCGGCAGGAAAACCGTAATCGACAGCGGTAATATCGTCACCGCCATCAGAGCTTCCTGTGCCGTACCGCTTGCCTTTACCCCCGTCGAACTCGACGGAAGACTGCTTGCCGACGGAGGAATCGCCGAGAATATTCCGACGGCAACGGCAATAGAAGCGGGAGCAAGGAATATCATACTGATTGACGTGACTTCTCCGCTCTGGAAAAAGGAGGACCTCGAACATCCCGTCAAACTGGTCGACCAGATTGTCTCGATCAGCAGAATGCGCTCCCGTCGAAAAGAGGACGAAAATGCGCAGCTTATTATCAGACCGGATCTGGGCAGTCTGAAAAACAACGAATTCGATAAAATCGATTCGTTCATTTCAGTCGGGTTTCAGACGACGCTCGCCATGCGGGAAGAACTTCTGGCACTGTCTGATGACGCTTCCGGCTCACGGAAAAACCTCCGGAACCGACCATCCCGTCACCGGGAGTCCACCGCAGATCCTGACCTGCAGGGGATATCAGATGCCACCGCTCTGCTTTCGTACCCGGTCACCGGATCGATCAGCATCAAAGGGAACCGCAAGACCCGGAACCATATCGTACTGAACGCATCGGGTCTTTCGCAGGGAGATACGCTGGACGGTCCGGCCACCCGACGCATACTCTCCTCGCTGTATGCCACCGATCTCTTTGAAAATGTGAACATCGATGTCGATTCTTCGGGAGTTACCCGCATTCAGGTTGAAGAGAAGAAATACCTGCGGGCACGGTTCGGGCTGCGGTTCGATGATTTTCATCTGGGAGAAGGTTTCATTGAACCCGCCTATGAAAACTGTTTCGGTATCGGTATGATCGCCCTTATGCACCTGCATTACGGACTGCGTCGTGAGAAATACACCATCGAACTGCTTGGAAACCATCTCTTCACCAGAAACTTCAGTACCAATCTGCAGTTCCAGCTCTTTTCCTCAAAAGAGAAAATCCGGGAAATTGATACTGTCTACGATGATTCCACACGAATGGTCTCCACCGTTGCGCTGCATGAACATACTCTGAGAAAAACCGGAATGAATTTCTACATCGGTACACAAGTCGGCAGATTCAGTCTTCTGACCGGTGGTCTGCGTCTTGAGCGGTTTCTCGTCCAGCGCAGCGATGCTGATATGCTGCGGGACCTCTTCGGTGTCCATTTCAAGAAAACACTCCCTACCATTTCGCTGAAACTGACGATGGATTCAATGGACCGTTACCCGTTCCCGACCACCGGCATGAAACTCTACCTCTCGCTGAGCGCTTCGGGCAGAGCTTTCGGCGGCGGGTATTCGTTCATCAAATATGCGGGGAGTCTCGGGAGATACTTCACGTTTTTCAACATCCATACCGTTCATCCCATGCTGAGCTTCTCGTGGGCCACCAATGCACTGCCGGAAGTTGAACGGGCGTATCTCGGAGGGGTATTATACGAGGAACGTTACCGTGAAATGAGTCTGCACAACTATATCCCGTTCATCGGCCTTCCTCCCCGCACACTGATCGGCGACCGTTTCGCCATTGCTCATCTGGAATACCGGTGCATGATCAAGAAGAACATTTTTGCCCATATTCTGTTCGACTGGGGTAGTGCCTGGAACTATAATAATTATGATTTCAATGAACTCAGCAGTGAAGCTCCCATCGGAGCGGGTATCGGATTTTCCTATCAGACCATTTTAGGCCCCATCCGGGTTCTCTACGGGCAGCTGCTGAAAAACAGCAAGTACTATCTGAGCGATCAGACCGAGTTTTTCTATTTTTCGGCGGGATATGATTTTTAACCGTTTTCCAGAAGCCGATCCCTTGCGGACTTAGTAATTGGTACATCTCTCAGCCCTTAAGAGAAATCACGAAGGTTTTCACGCCGACGGTGGAACGAAGCTAACAATGAAATTATATATGAAATGATATTCAAGTTACGCCAATCGGGAATAATAGTATTTTTCTGAAGGTACAAAACGACGATCTCATCCATTTTAACGTTCTTTCTGATTTGGTACTTAGAAAAACGGAAAAAAATCTTGTTATTTCATCGTTAAAACTTGAAAATCATATTTTTATCAGTTCACCGGGTAAGTATTTTAAAGTAAAACACCTGAAATACGACTGTCCAGGTCGAAATAGGTGTTTCTCCGGCAGGTACTCCCATCGGGCGATTGATTATCCGCTGTCGGGAATACGGACCGGTTGTATGTTCAACCAACAGTGAGCTATTGGGTTACAATGGGCGAAACGTATATTGTACAGACAGGGTTATGAAGTAATTTCCGTGGTAGCCTGCGGTTTGCCGCACAAGGTATAATAAATCCGCAAGCATATTAAGGATCTCCCGATCCCGACGCCGTGCCCGGATGTCGGAGGGTGGTTATGCCACCGTAACGTACGACAGCCACGTCGGAATCAGGTGGAGCAGATAAAGTGGGAACGCCCACCGTGACGGTTTTTTATGTAACAATTGATTGTTGCACATATTCATTTTGCCAAACACAGCTTAAATGATATAATAACTACAACCATGCGCATATCAATTACACCCAAATTATTCTTCGGTTTCGTAGTCATTATCTTTCTTAATGTCTTTTTCTTTGTCATTGTCTCGAACCTTGAAAATGTCAATGGAATCGTCAACATCCTTGAGCGGCAGAACGAGGTGAAAAACCGGATGCTGCGACTCAAGACACTGCATCGCGTCCAGGCACCGAGTATCGCGAGTTTCGAGCGTCTCGGCAGGCAGGAGCTGGTGGACAATTTCACCCAGACCCAGCAGGAATTTATCACGCTCTGCGACACCATCAATCAGAAAATCGATACGATCATGTCGCTTAACAGTCAGATTCTCAAGGACAACCAGACATCGGAAAACCTCAGCGCGCTTCAGAAACTCAAATCATCGATGGATGCTCTGCGGATGTACAACAATATGTACTCCGGCATGTTCGACAGCATCGTACAGGCGAAAACGGTTCCGGTACCGCCGCGAAAGGTTGATGTATGGCGGGAAATCCTCGATGAGGCGGGAGGAAAACTCACGCTGGCCATTGACAGCATGGAATCAGTCGTCGACATGCAGACCAACCAGCGTATCAAGGAGGTGGAACTGAAGGTACGCAACGTCCGCGAGAGGACCATTTACATTCTCGTCGGGGTAACGGTCATCGCCATGATCTTCGCGTTGTGGTTCTCGTCGTACATCACCACGTCCCTGCGCCGTCTCACCGTGTCCGCCGGGAATATCGGCAAGGGGGATTTCGACGTCGATCCGCACGGGTATCCGGGAGACGAAATCGGTGATCTCGCTACGGCATTCTTTCAGATGTCGGTTGACCTTAAAAATGCGCAGGAGGAACTCGTCCGTTCAAAACGGCTTGCCGCCATCGGTGAGGTTGTGGCTTCCGTCAATCATGAAATCAACAATCCCCTGATGATTATTTCGGGCAATGCACAGTTTCTTCAGATGATGATGAGCCAGTACCCTCAGGAACTGCAGGAGCGCGTTACCACCATTCTCGAAGAAACGGAACGCATCTCCCGTGTCACGAGGAAACTGCGTGAAATAAAAAATCCGGTCGTGGAGGATTACACCTCGAGCGGGGAACAGATGATCAATCTCGACAAATCGTCAAGCTGAATCAGGCTGGAGGCGTCTACGCTACGGTATCAATTTCATAGAACACTCGATGCTGTGATTGCTTCTACAGCCCTCTTCTTTCTTATCGGCTGCGGCGGGAAAGCGGTCACCTACGAACAGCAATTGATCTCCGAAGCGGATTCGCTATTTCATGCGGGGAACTATGAATACGCCAAGGTAAAATACGACAAAATCCGCACACTCAAGCCGTCAACTCCCGCTGCATGCAACGCCCAGTATTATCTCGGTTATATCAACATCTATTACGAAAATCCATTCGCCAACTGGGATGCCGCACTGCGGGAATTCAAGTTGTTCGTCAGTCTGTATCCGGAAGATGCCCGTGTTGATGAAGTCAACTCCTGGATCAAACTGCTGGTGGTGATGAAATCATTTAAAAAGGAGTTTCTCGGAACATCGAAAGACCTCGATTCCCTCAAAATGGAGCAGAACGCCAGATCACAGTCATCATCGGCTAAAACCGCCGCGAACATCGATGTGCTCACCGAATCACTGCGTACCTGCACCCATGCCAGAGATTCACTTGATAAAAAAGGCAAGGATCTGGAAAATTTCATTCTCGATCTGGTCAAAAAGTGCCAGGCGGCAGGTCAATAACCCTCATTTCACACTATGTCGATTGCTGTCAGAAAAGAACTGCCCGGAATCTCGACTCTGGTGATAAAAATCGGCAGTCGCATTCTTAGTACCGATGGCCACCAGCAGCGACTTGCCCGGCTTGCCGAGGATATCGCCGCACTCCATAAAGCAGCCATCCGTACCGTAATCGTCTCTTCAGGAGCGATCGCCCATGGAATGGCGGCACTCGAACTGACCAGGCGGCCCTCACTGATCCCTCTGCAGCAGGCATGCGCAAGTATCGGCCAGCACCGTCTGATGCACCGGTATGAACACTTTTTTTCGCGGCACAACATCCCCATTGGCCAGGTTCTGCTTACCTGGGACGATCTGCGCAGTAAAAAACGGTACCTGAACCTCCGTAATACCCTTTTCCAGCTGCTCGACCATCGCTGTATTCCGATCGTCAACGAAAACGACTCGGTGGGCGTCGAAGAGATCCAGTTCGGCAACAATGATATGCTCGGTGCACAGGTGGCGCTGCTGGTCCACGCCGACCTGTTCGTCAATCTGACGGATGTCGGTGGTCTGTACGACCGCAACCCGCACGGAGACGCTTCGGCAAAACATATCCCGGTGGTTACCGCCATGTCGGCCGCGATCAGAAAAATGGCCGCGGATGTCCGCAAGGAAATCAGCGTCGGCGGTATGGCCACCAAACTCAAAGCCGCCGAAATCGTCACCAGGGCGGGTATCACCGCTCTCATCGGCGACGGATTCGATCAGCGTCTCGGCGATGTTCTGCTCAAACCGGAGGCTGCCACCCTCTTTCTCCCCGAACAGCGGAAAATGTCCTCCCGCCATCGATGGATCGCCTTTACCGGACATAGTGACGGTGTGTTGACAATCGATGACGGTGCCGGTACCGCACTGCTCAAGGGAGGAAAGAGTCTTCTCCCCGCCGGAGTCCGGGAGGTTTCGGGAACGTTCAAACCCGGCGATACCGTCGCCATCAGAACACTCGGCGGTACAACCATCGCCCGCGGCCTGGTCAACTACGGTTCAGAGGAAATCAATACCATCAAACGTTGTAAAAGCTCCGAAATCAGTGAAAAACTCGGAGTAAAACGGTTTGACGAAGTGGTGCACCGCAATAATCTGGTACTACTCTGATCGACCTGCGCCTGAGGGTGCGGTTGAGCACTCCCCCTTCCACGTTGTAATTTTGTATTCTCATACGGAGAGCGGTTTAAAACTTGAATCCGGCTATTCTGAACAGACAGTATTCAAACCGGCAATCCTATTTATTAATTCCACCGAAGGAAAAAACGTGAAAAACAAACTTGAAATGACCGTCGACCGTATTGCACAGCAGGCGAAAAAAGCGTCGCTGCAGCTACAGGGAGTCACCGAAAAACAGGTCAACAAAGCCCTGCTGACCATGGCGAAGCTGCTCGCTTCCGAAAAGGCGAACCTGCAGAAGATCAATGGTCGTGACCTTGCAGCGGCAAAGGAAAAGGGGCTCTCCTCAGCGATGATCGACCGGCTTACCCTTTCGGATAAAACCATCGGCGTCATGATCCGCGGGCTCAAGGAAGTCGCCGCGCTTTCCTCACCCGTCGGAACGGAATATGAACACCGTGTGCGGCCTAACGGGCTCTCGATCTGCAAAGTCATGGTACCGATCGGAGTGGTCGGTATCATTTACGAGTCACGTCCGAACGTCACTGTCGATGCGGCGGCGATCTGTCTGAAATCACAGAACGCCGTCATTCTGCGCGGCGGGAGCGAGGCGTTTCACTCGAACACCGCACTCGCCGCTCTGTTCAAAAAAGCGGTAACCGCGGCGAAGCTTCCTGCCGATGCCGTTCAGATCATTCCCACCACCGACCGTAAAGCGATCGAACTGCTGCTGAAAAAAGAGGAACAGGTCGACCTGATCATTCCCCGGGGCGGCGAAGCACTCATCAGAATGGTGGTCGAGAACTCGCGGATTCCCGTAATCAAGCATTACAAGGGTGTCTGTCATGTGTATATCGCTCCTTCGGCGGATCTCGCCATGGCCGCCGATATCGCGGTCAACGCGAAAGTGCAGCGGCCGGGCGTCTGCAACGCCATGGAAACGCTCCTGCTCGACGTGAAGCTGTCGGTTTCCAAAAAGAAAACGATTATAAAAGCGCTGCTCGACAACGGTGTCATCCTGTACGGCGATCCAAAAACACGCGCGCTCGCACCGGCGATCAGAAAGGCAACCGTTGACGACTGGAAAGCGGAGTACCTCGACCTCAGGCTGGCAGTCCGTACCGTTCAGAATATGGACGAGGCGATTGCGCATATCAACACGTATGGTTCACACCACACCGACGCCATCGTAACCGGTTCCAAACGCGAAGCGGCCCGTTTCATGCAGCAGGTCGACTCGTCGTCGGTGATGGTCAACGCCAGCACGCGGTTTTCCGACGGCGGCGAGTACGGTATGGGATGCGAAATCGGCATATCGACCGACAAGCTGCATTCCCGCGGACCGATGGGTATCGCCGATCTGACCACTTATAAATGGATCGTTTACGGAACAGGACAGCTACGCAGTTAGTGGGAAATATTTTTAGTCGTTAGTCAGCAGGTAAGAAGTGAAAAGTGGCTCACTGCATGCGTACAATCAACGGAGACAGCAAACAGTCTTGAAAATTTGAAACTGAAACCCGGTAACGTAGAAATTTTATTTAAAAAATAGAAAGCAGTCCCATGATCGATATTGATAAATGCAAATTCGACGACAAAGGCCTGGTGACCGCTATCGCGCAGGATGCCGACAGCGGCCAGGTACTCATGCTCGCCTACATGAACCGTGATACCCTCAGGGAGACTCTCGAAAAGAAAGTTATGGTGTATTACAGCCGTTCACGACAGAAACGGTGGCTGAAAGGCGAAACCTCCGGTCATGTACAGCGCGTCCGTGAGGCGTTCATCGACTGCGACGGCGATGCGCTGCTCTTCAAAGTCGAACAGAGCGGTGCCGCCTGCCACGAGAATTATTACAGCTGCTTCTTCAGGAAGTACGAAGACGGCATGTGGAATATCTGTGCCGAAAAAATCGAAGAGTAACAGGTCGGAAGAAACCGCTGCGATGACGTACGCGCCCTCGGTTGAAATCAATCTGGACCATCTGCTGCACAACCTGCGGCAGATCCGCTCGCGGCTGCCCCGTGACACCGGTATTATCGCGGTCGTCAAAGACAGCGCCTACGGTTGCGGTGCGAAGGTCATTTCACGAACACTTGCAACCGAAGGCGGCGTCGACTGTTTCGCCGTCGCCCGCACCGAAGAAGCGCTCACCCTCCGCCGGGCGGGAATCACCGGTACGCTGCTCGTGCTGGGAAAACCGGAGGCTGAGGAAATCGACGAGGGAATCGCCGCGGGAGTTGTCTTTACCTGTAATACCCCCGACGATCTGCACCTCTGGAAGGAATCCGGAAAACAGCTACGCTTCCACTGTAACATCGATACCGGCATGCACCGCATGGGACTGTTACCCGGGGAGCTTCCGGACCTCGTCGACACCCTCACCGCCACTTCCCGCCTCCGCTGTGAAGGCCTGTTCACGCACATGGCCTCGGCTGATCTCCCCGGTACCGCTACCGTCAAATCTCAGTATGAACGGTTCCGTGAAGCGATCACCCTGCTTAAAAACAGCGGTATCGAACCATCCTGCATTCATATCGCCAACAGTGCGACCATTTTCAGACATCCCCTCGATGGCGCTACGCACGCACGGCCGGGAATAGCGTTGTACGGCTGCCGTCCCGATCCGAACCAGGATTTCGGCATTACCCTCGAGCCAGTGCCTGCGCTCAAGGGAGCCGTCGTTTCCCTTCGAACCGTCCCGGCGGGCTCCCCGGTAAGTTACGGCGGAAACCACGTCACCAACCACGAGACTACCATCGCCACCATTGGTGTCGGTTATGCACACGGCGTTCCCCGGTACCTGAGCAACCGCGGGTCGGTACTGATCGGCGGGAAACGATACCGGATCGCCGGCAATGTCACGATGGATTACATCATGGCTGATATCGGGAATGATACAGACTGCACTCCCGGCGACGAGGCGGTGATCATCGGCAGACAGAAAAACGAAGTGATCACTCCTGATGATGTGGCGATTCTCGGAAATACCATCGGCTATGAAGTTTTATGCAATATCGGCAGAGCGCTCCCCCGTAGTTATATACGGGAGGGTGTAACCGTCGAACACCATTCAGACCACTCTTTCTGACCGATAATGCGATAAGGAAACCACCATGAGCGGATTAGTACAGCGGCATGAAGTTACCGGTATCGTCACCGGTGTCCTCGCGAACAGTATAACGGCGATCCCCGTGGAGGACTGCGGTAAAAACGGTGAAAACGGCCGCACCTGTACCGGCGGATGCGGTTCCTGCAGCGGGAAAAAACGGATCAGAGCGTTTACCCTGCCGCTGGACGATTCGCTCCAGCTCCACACGGGGCAACAGATTCGATTCCGTTACCATGCACTGCATGAGACCGTCGGCGCGCTGCTCGTATTCGGGCTGCCGCTCGGATTCGCCGTCGCCACTCTTCTGGTTTGGCAAACGGCAAGTCCCGACCGGGCGGAATCGGGTATCGCGCTGTTGTCGTCGGGAATCGCCCTTCTGCTCGGATTCGCGGTTGTCAGGATCGTCGACCGTTTTTTCGGACGGAACTATCCTCCGGAACTTCTTTCAGCGGAACCCACCGGGGAACCGCCGGCACCTTCCCGGAAGACAGAAACAAATGGATGAATGGCTCGATGCGGGTGACCTCATCGATAAAACGGAGGACCTGATCGAATTCGGGCTCCACGATGAGGCGCTCGATCTGCTCAACCGGTACTTTCCGCTCTACGAAGACGTCTGGGAACTGTACGTACTCTACGGCAGACTCTACACCGACCGCAATCAGCCCGATACCGCAATCGACTGGCTCCGGCGGGGACTCGCGATTGAAAAGAACAGCGTCGACTGCCTTCTCGGGCTTTTTTACGCCTACTCGCTCAAGCACCAGGTGAAACGGGGTGGAAAATACCTGCTGCTCGCCGTCAGGCAGCACCCCGACAACGAGATGGTACTCACCGCCCTCATCTGGTATTATACCGAGATCAACGACCTTTCAGCGGCGATCGGCTGTTTTGAGCAGTTGCAACGTAAAGGAGCCGACAATCCGGAAATGTTCCGCAACGGCGGTATCGCCTACCAGCGGAGCGGCAACTACGACGATGCGGAACGGTGCTTCAAGATCGCGCTTGAACTCAACAAGCAGTTCGACGAAGTGCGGGATATGCTCGCGGATCTCTATCTGTTTCTGGAACTGGAAAAGAAAGCGATACAGCTTTACCAGGATGCGCTTCGTGAATCCCCCCGGAACATCCGCATTCTCTCCCGTCTGATATTCTGCCATACGCAGGCGAACGACATGGAACAGGCGGCATCGCTCGCCAAAGAATCGATCCGGCTCTACCCCAACTCCCCTATAGGCTACGTCGACCTCTCCTATGTTCACCTGAACAACAACAATCCCGCCGAGGCTGTCGCCTGTGCCGACCGTGCGCACGATATTTCGCCGTTCGACGCCGAGGCGTTCAGAATCAAGGGAATCGCCTGGACGGAAATGAGTGAATGGGAAAAGGGAAAAGCGGCCTTCGAAACAGCCATCGGTATCGAGCCCGACAACAGCGAGATTCTCAGGGATTACTACCACCACCTCCGTTCCAGCGGAGACTTTGCCGGGATGGAAAAAGTGGTGCATCAGGTCATAAAACTCGAATACCCTTTCTGTGTGGAAGACTACTGGTTCCTTACCGATTACTACCGGGAGAGCGGTGATATACTCAAGGCGTTTCACTACCTCAACAAGGCATATAAAAGCATGCCTTCGGAAACGGAGCTCATACCGCCGATGGTCGATATCCTGCTCGAACAGGGACATACCTCATACGCGATTCCGTTTCTCTTCCGTTATGTCTATTCGACGGGCTGGAACGATACCCTCAACGAATTTGCCCGTCACCGGCGGTTCAAGGAAAAGTGGGCGCAGGAGGGATTCCGTTTTCTGCGGTTTCAGGGACAGCGGCCGAAAGAATTCAGGCAATATCTGTTCAGACATTATATGCGTCGTTTCCTGATTGTTCTGATCACCGTTCTCGCCGTTGTATCCCTGTTCCCGGGAATGCTGCTTTTCGGGACAAAGGCGCTCATCGCAACCGTTTCAGGGTATGCGGCCTTTCTATCGTTTATATTTATCAGACAGTATATCCACTCACGAAAAAAGGTACTGCCCGATGCCGGATAATCCCGCCTGTGAAAAAGAACCGCTGGTGCTGCACATCTGCTGCGCGCCCGACGAGGCATGGGTGGTGCACACGCTCAATGAACAGTTTGATCTTCACTGCTTTTTCTGCAACCCCAACATCGCTCCCGAGACCGAGTACCGGCTCCGTTGCAACGAGGCACGCAACGTTGCAGCTCACTACAGCGTCCCCTTTTACGAAGACCGCTACGATCCCGGTTCATGGGAAGAGGCGATCGCTCCGGCTGCCGGCACTCCCGAAGGCGGTGAACGGTGCCGCCGCTGTTTTGATCTGCGTCTGGAGCGCACCGCCCGGTTCTGTGCCGAGCACAACCTTCCCGCCTTCACCACCGTCATGAGCATCTCGCCGCATAAACGGATCGGCATGCTCCACACTGCGGGCAATGCCGCCGCCGCGGCAAATAGTGTTGTCTACAGGGAATTCGATTTCAAGAAGAAAGACGGCTTCCGCAACAGCATCGTGTTGAGTAGGGAACTGGGACTTTACCGGCAGGATTACTGCGGGTGTCGCCTGAGCAGAGCCGAACGGAATGCCCGTATAAAACAGCGTTCCGTTCTGGAAAATCAGGGGTAGCTTACCGGCTGCCCCTCCAACGATGGGGTATTATTGGCTTTCGAAATACCGGTGCAGTCCCTCGTTATCGGGAACCATCGATTTCTCCCCTTTCCGCCAGTTCGCCGGACACACTTCACCGTTTTCGGTAACGAACTGCAGCGCATCGACCATCCGTAATGTCTCGTCGACACTACGTCCGAGCGGGAGATCGTTGACCACCTGATGCCGAACGGTAAACGCGGTATCGATCAGAAACAACCCCCGGTACGCGATCCCCTCACCATCGACAAGAACATCATACGCGGCGGAGATCTCCTTATTGATATCCGATACGATCGGATAGATAACTCCTTCGATACCTCCTTTCGCTTTCGGAGTGCTGAGCCATGCGAAATGACTGTAATGGGAATCAACACTCACTGCGACCAGTTCAACATTTCTCGTCTTGAAATCCTTGAACCGGTCACTGAACGCATGCAGCTCGGTGGGACATACGAACGTGAAATCGAGCGGGTAGAAAAACAGTACGATGTATTTGCCCTTATAATCAGATAAGCGGAAGCTATCTATGATTTCAGATCCTTTCACCGCTTTCGCGACGAAATCCGGGGCGGTTTTTCCAACGAGTACCGACATTCTGCGACTCCTTTTCTGTTGAATTGATGGTAATTCCGAACCGTGTTGACAACAAAAATATCCGTTTAGAGCAAAGACCATGCCTGCCGGATCTGTACTTCGACGCGCCGGTAGCGGCGTTTTCAACATTGTATCGCATGATTTATAGACACTTATGTATCGGTCGGGAAACTCCTGATAGAACTTGAAGATTCATTTTGTATCACCTATTTTGGGAGTTAAATTCGTAATCGTCTGTTGAACGTACTGCAATCACTATCCATAAAAAAGGAGCATTCATGTCCGAAGTCGCGATTGAAAAGAATACCTACTGGGTTGGCGTGAACGACCGCACCACCGATCTTTTCGAAGGATTGTGGCCGATCGAGGGAATCGGCGTTTCCTACAATTCCTATATCATCAAAGATGAAAAAAACGTCCTCATCGATCTTGCCAAGGGGATTAAAACCGACGATTTCTTCAACCAGATATCCCGGATTGTCGACATTGATAAACTCGACTATGTGATCGTGAACCACATGGAACCGGATCATACCGGGGTGATTAAAACGCTACGTAAGATCGCCAGGAACGTCGAGATACTCTGTTCCCCCAAGGCGGTGAAGATGCTGCAGGACTACTACGGTATCTCCGAAGATGTCAGAGAAGTCAAGGATGGAGAAACCCTTTCGATCGGCAGTCACGAACTGCAGTTCGTTCATGTCCCCTTCGTGCACTGGCCGGAAACCATGGTAACCTTCGACACCACGACCGGAGTGCTCTTCTCGTGCGACGCATTCGGCGGCTACGGCGCGTTCCAGGGTACGATTTTCGATGACGAATGCACCGATCTTTCCTTTTACGAAAAAGAATCGCTGCGCTATTATTCCAATATCGTCGCGAAATTTTCCACACCGGTACTCAACGCCATCAAAAAACTCGACGGCGTCGCCCTGAAAATCATTGCGCCCTCACACGGGCTCGTCTGGAGAAAGAATCCCGCACGAATCGTTGATCTGTATAAAACATGGGCCGGCTACAGCACCAGTGGCGGCGAAAAAGGCATCACCCTGCTGTACGGTTCCATGTACGGGAACACCGAAGCGGTAATGAATGCGGTCGCCCAGGGTATCTCCGACGGCGGCATTCATCCTGAAATATTCGACGTCGCCCGGGTACACGTCAGTTACATTCTCCCCTCGCTCTGGAAGAACAACGGCGTAGTAATCGGTGCCCCGACCTACGAAGTATCGCTGTTTCCCTACATGCAGCAGGTACTCGAGAAAGCGGTGCTTAAAAATGTCAAGCACAAAAAGGCGATCTATTTCGGCAGCTACGGCTGGAGCAAAGGCGCCTTCAAGAAAGTGCAGAAGATCGCCGAGGATCTCAACTGGGAAGTTACCGAAGGTCTCGAATTCCCCGGTAAGGGGACCGATGACATTTTTGAAAGCGGTTATAATCTAGGAAAACGGTTCGCGCAGTCACTGAAATAACGGACTTCCCCCCCCCCGGCTGTAACGCCGGGGGAGGGACCACACCCATAGAGAGAGAGACAAATATGTCGGTTACGACGGACCTCCAACCATCTCTTCTCTCATCTACTACAAACATATCGCATCTGGGGTGTTCATTTTTTCCTTAGAGACCCGTAAGGGCCTGCTTCTCTGTGGCAGTATTTCACATTGGAATAGTTGTTCGGATTACAAAAAAGTAATGAAATTTAACTGATCAAATTTTCAGACAGGTATATACAAAAAACCGTATGGACAATACGAAATTATGGCATGCAGCTTCATGGGCTGCAATCATCACCATTCTTTACAACATTGTTGAAGGTGTTGTTTCCGTTATTTTCGGTTATTCAGATGAGACACTTTCACTATTTGGCTTCGGACTTGATTCCTTTGTCGAAGTGATCTCCGGCATCGGTGTTTTACATATGATTATCAGTGTAAGGAAGAACAAAGACACCAGAGATCTGTTTGAAAGAATCGCGTTGAGGATTACGGGAATATCTTTCTACATTCTGACGGCAGGACTTATCGTCACTTCAGTTATGAGTATCATTAATAAATCACACCCGTCAACTACCTTTCGGGGAATTATCATTTCACTCATTTCGATTTTCACAATGATCTTTCTACTGAAATTTAAAATGAATATCGGGAAAAAGCTGAACTCAAATTCAATCATTGCCGATGCGAACTGTACGAAAACCTGTGTTTATCTTTCCATTATTTTACTGATTTCGAGTCTTCTTTATGAGGTATTTAAAATTGGTTTTATTGATTCCATAGGTGCATTGGGGATCGCCTGGTACGCCTTTAATGAAGGCAGAGAAGCGTTTGAAAAAGCACGTGGCAAAAGTTGCAGCTGTTGTAAATAGATCCGCTGGGATAGAATACCCGACAACGGTATTTTCTCTGCATTTGAGAGCATTCATGAAAAAATACAGTATCGAAGATCAGAAATTACTGGCTGCCTGGGCCGCTGATTGTGCTGAACGGGTTCTCCTGTTTTTCGAAAAAGCATATCCATCCGACAACCGACCCCAAAAAGCGATCGAAGCCTGCAGAAAATGGGTTCAAACCGGGGAGTTTAAAATGTCGG